>JBOGFE010000319.1:0-9488 GCA_050741935.1 Acidimicrobiia bacterium
CCGCCGGCGGGCTCGCCCGGCGAGGTGTGGGTCGCGTCCTCGGTGGCCACGAGGTCGAGGCTACGCGGCCGGGGTGCGGAACCGTCGTGCCGCCCGGTCGGCGCCAGGGATGTTCCGCGCATGTTCAGAACTCGCGGCCCGGGTCCACCCCGCCCGGGCCCCCGGTTCTGGCGCAGAGGCCACGCGGCGACGGGTCACTCGAACCGGCGGCGCAGGCGGGCGAGGCGGTCGTCCCAGCGGCGGCCGGTGGACTCGGCCCAGCTCGCCAGGTCGTCGAGCGGGCGGGTCACCGCGGTGAAGCGGGTCTCGCGACCCGTGCGCTCGGCGGCGACCAGCCCGGCGCCGCGCAGCTGCGCCAGGTGCTTGGCGACCGCCTGGCGGGTGACCGGCAGGCCGTCGGCCAGGCTGGTCGCCGTGACCGGGCCCCGCTCGGCGACCGCCTGCAGGATGGCGCGCCGGGTCGGGTCGGCCAGGGCGGCGAAGACACCTTCGGCGATGGCCTCGATGTCAGGCGGCATCGAGGTAGTCGACCAGTTCGCCCAGCTCCCTCGCCCAACCCTCGGTGTGGCTGTCGTACCCCTTGTGGTAGGCGTCGTCCGGCAACTGGGCGAAGCCGGTCTCGACCACGGTCAGGCGCGTGCCCGCACCCGCCGGTTCGAGCGTGAACTCGACATAGGTGCGGCGCGGATCGTCATCGGGCCGGGCGACGCTTACGTCATCGAGCCGGGCCACGACGCCTGGGTCGTCGGCGACGAGCCCATGGTCGGCTTCGAGTTCGACAGCACCACGGCCCAGGCGTACGCCAAGCCCGCCTAGTTCCGCTCCCACGAGCGGGCGTTCTCCGGCGGGGTCCCGGGTCAGAAGTCGCTCTCGGTTCGAGGACAAAGAATGCTGCCCCATCGGGCAAACCCCACGGTGAGCTCGGACTCCGCCGGTACGCTCGATCGCGAGACCATGGGCAGCGGCGTTGACCGATCCAGCAGGCGAGTGGCGAAGCCGCTCGCCACCCGCGCCGGAAGCGGCGGCGGCGACCCGCATCCCGCGCTGATGCTGCAGCGGTCGGCAGGAAATCGGGCCACCGCGATCGTCGTGCAGCGGGTCAACAAGCCGACAGCTTCGAGAGCCTTGAAACCAGCGTTGAAAGGCTTGGAGAAAGCAGCGAGAGGTGACGACGGGACCCAGGCGGCAGTTTTCGGGGCCCGATTGCACACCGCCAACCTCGCCTGGTTCAACCAGCTCCTGCTCTACAAGATCGGGAAGCACCAAGCGGGGACCAAGACGCTGCTCTATTTCTTCTCCGGTCCCCCGGCGGCTCGGGACCTGCTGTTTCTGCAGGCGTGCGCCACGAACGACCTGACCGTGCTCAACTCGATCGTCGGCTTCATCGGCAATGTGATCTCGCCGGCGGCCCGCCGGGGGGCGGCGGCGGCCAACCCTCTGGCCATGCTCCAGCACGTCCTTCCCGGTCTCAAGAACGTCGCGCCGGACCAGCTCGTCGACTGGCTGAGCGACCCCCTCCTCGTCGCTTCGCTCCGCCTCCAACCGGTCGCCTACCAGACATTCGTGGCCGCCACCCCCCAGCTCGCCGTGGTCGAGCACGCCACCCAGGCGGCAGGAGCGGCCGCAGCCGCGGCCGGCGTCGGCGCCGCCACCCCTCGCGATCTGGTGAACCAGGTGTTCGCCGCCATCATCAACAACCAGGGCATCACCATCAGCTATTCGCCAACCCGCGTCGACCTCCCCACCGACGTCCTCGCCGGCCCGAATCCCGTCAGCCAGGCCCGCCGGGCGGGCCTGGCGGCAACCGGCATCACCATCCCCGCCATCGCCGCCATGGACTGCCACAACCTCGTCTTGGTCTTCGAGCGGATTCTCAAGACGCTGCCGGTCGCCACAACGATCACTCGGGTCGGGATTCCCGACGCCGTGCTGACCGCGCCGCTGGTCGGTTTTCCCGGCGGACTCATCGCCAGTACGTTCGGTGGGAATGTGATCGACGATCAGAACGCCTCGACCGGCCAGATCTTCTTCATGGGTGATGCCGGCGTGACCTCCCACAGCTACCTCGACGTCACCGCGCAGGGCCCGGCAGCAAACGTCCCCGTCTCCTACGACATCCTCTTCGGGACCACGGGAGTGGGAGTGGCCAACTCGGTGGCGGCCCACTTCGTCCCCACTGCCCACCCCGGCGTGTTGCGGGAGACCGGCGGCGGGAACCGCTACATGATCGAGCCGGCGGCGGCGCTCGGCCGGCCCCAGCTCGCCGCCGCCCCCAACACCTACGGGTTCACGAAGGGGTACCGGATCACGACGAATCTCACCCTCTACGGACTGCCGGCCAACCTCTGACCGAGTCCCGAGAGGGTTCTCCGGCGGAACGGCCGGCGTGGAACGCTGGTGGGCATGAGCGGCTCGGAGTCGATGCCTACTTCCGCCCGTGTCCGGCGGGAGCCGCCGCGGTTCCGCCGGGTGGCGGTCAGCCGGGTCGAGCAGCTGACGCCCCGCATGGTGCGGGTCACCTTCCAGGGTTCGGAGCTGGACGGCCTGACGGTGGACGATCCGGCCGCCAGCGTGCGGCTGCTGCTTCCGCCTCCGGGTACGGCGGAGCTGGTCATGCCGGCTTGGAACGGCAACGAGTTCCTGCTGCCCGACGGGCGGCGACCCACCATCCGCACCTTCACGCCCTTCCGGGTCGACGCTGACGCGCGGGAACTGGAGCTGGAGATCGTGGTCCACGGTGGCGGCGCCGCCTCCGAGTGGGCGGCCGCGGCCCAGCCCGGAGACCCGGGGGCGATCTCGGGCCCGGGGCGGGGCTACACCATCGATCCGGACGCCCCCGGCTTCCTCCTGGCCGGCGACGAGACCGCCATCCCCGCCATCGCCCAACTCCTCGAGGCCCTGCCGGTGGCGAAGCCGGTGCAGGTGTTCGTCGAGGTGGCCACCCCCGAGGCCCGCCTGGCGCTGCCCGACCATCCCGGCTCGGCGGTGGAGTGGTGCGACCTGCCCCCCGGGTCACCGCCCGGCGACACGCTGGTGGCCGCCGTGCGGGGCGTCGACCTGGCGCCCGGCACCCGGGTGTGGGCCGCCGGCGAAGCCGCCGCCATGCAGCGCATCCGCCGTCACCTCTTCGAGGAGCGGGGCCTGCCCCGGGCCCAGACGACAGTGCGGGGCTACTGGAAGCCCGGCCGCGCCGGAGACGCCGGCGACGACACCTGAAGCCGTGTGCATGGGGCCATACCCATTGCTTCGCCCGCGCCGGCTTTCAGGGCCCGAGTGGAAGCGTGAACTGGAGCTCCAAGTCGTTCGTCATCCCTCCCTCTTCGTGGGCGTCCCCCACTCGGGGCACATCCCGAAATTCGAGGGTGGTCAGTTCTCGTTGACGACCTACGGCACGCTCAAAGAGATTCGCCTGGCCCCTGTGGCCACCACGATGTGCTACCTCGCGAACGCACGCTGCTACCTGCGGAACCAGAGCTAGCTTCAGGAGGTACTCCCATCGCGTCGCGCAACCTGAAGGGGGGCCATGGGGGAGAGGCTGCCGGCGGGTCCGCGAGCCGAGGCGGGAGCGGGCTCGCGCCGGTCCCGACGGGCGCGCCTCCCCCGGGGCCCGACGCTCGTGGGCCGGGCCCACGAGCTCGAGATCCTCGAGGGTGAGTTCGCCCAGGCGGTGGAGGGCGAGTTCCGCGGTGTGCTGCTCCTGTCCGATCCGGGGCTCGGCAAGACCCGCCTGGCCGAGGAGGTCCTGGCCCGCCACAGTTCCCCGGCCATCGCCCTCTCGGCCCGGGCCCATCCCCTGGGAGCCACGACTTCCTTCGGGCTGTGGGCCGAAGCCCTGGAGGGCCACCTGCGGGCCCTTGACCCCGGCGACGTGTCCGAGCTCTGCGGCGGCCTCGTCGACGACCTGGCCGCTCTCCTCCGGTCGGCGGCCGTCGCCCGCGGGGCCCCGCCCGGGGGAGAGCCACCCCGCGCCCGCCTCCTCGAGGGCCTGGCCGTCCTGCTCGCCAACCTGGCCGAAGTGGCGCCGCTGCTGATCCTCCTCGACGACGTGCACATGGCCGACCCTTCGTCCTGGGACGCCCTCCACTACCTCGCCCGCAACCTGCCCGAATCTCCGATCCTCGTCCTGGCCACCGCCCGTCCGGCCGAGCTTCAGGGCCAGACCGGACCCACCCAGATCCTCCTCGCCCTCGAACAGGACGGGCGCTTGGACCGGCTGGAGCTCGAACCGCTGGCGACGGAGGCGGTAGGCGCGCTCGCCCGGGTCGTCCTGGGCCAGGCCCCCTCACCCGCCCTGGTCACCTGGCTCGACGAGCGTTCCCGGGGCAATCCCCTCTTCGCCGTGGGTCTCCTCAAAGCCCTGCAGGACGAAGGTGCCGACCTGGCCGCCCCCCGGCTCCGCCGCCTCCCCGAGGCCCTGACCGAACGGGTCATCGCCCGCCTCGACGCGCTCGACGAGCCGGCCCGGTCGACGCTGGACGTCCTGGCTGTGGTCGGCCGCCGGGTCGAGCTCGGGAGCGTGGTCGCCCTCACCGGGCGGCCCCTGGACCGGGTCGGGCCGCTCCTCGACACGCTGGCTCGCTCCCGGCTGGTGACCGAGGAGGAGCGGGGCCGGGAGGTCGTCTACGAGATCGCCCATCCGCTGATCCAGGAGACCATCTACGAGAACCTGGGGGCGGCCCGCCGTCATGCTCTCCACCGCCTGGTGGCCCGCTCGCTGATGGCCGGCGGCCGTTTGGGTGAGGCCGCCCCGCACTTCGCCCGATCGGCCACCGTGGGCGACCCCGAGGCCATCGAGGCCCTCCGGGAAGCGCTCCGCCAGGCGGAGGAGCGCCAGCTCTACCGGGAGGCCCTCACCATCCTGGGGGCGCTCGTCGACCTGCTGCCCGCCGACGACGAGCGCTGGCTCGAGGTGCTCGACGTCCTGGGCTCACGGGCCGAATGGGTCGTGGATCATCGCGCCGAGACGTACGCCGTCCTCGGAATTCCGGCGCTGCGCGCCATCGACTCGATCCTTACCGCTGGGCCCGACCCGGCCCGGCGGGCCACCGTGAAGCTCCGACTGGCCAGCTTCCTGGCCTGGGGCACGGGAGAGCTCGAAGAGGCCCGCCGCTCCGGGCTGGAGGCCGAGGACCTCTTCGAGCGGGCCGGCGACACCCACGGCCGGTTGCTGGCCGCCCTGGAGCTGTCCTTCATCAGGAATCTCGAGGGCGACCCGACAGGCTGGGCCGCCGCCGCCCGCCAGGTGGCAGAGGCGGCCGAAGCGGCCGGGGAACGGCTGCCCACCACGATCGGGAGGGCGTGGGAGGGGACAGGCAGCTGCTACGGCGGGCGCTTCGACGATGCCGAGGCTGGCTTGCGCCGAGCCATCGCCATTGCCGGGGCAGACGGGAACGTCCACTTCCACGCGCTCGGCCTCGCCCTCCTGGCCACCTCGCTGGCCCTCGGGGGACGGATCGAGGAGGCGTTCCCTGTCCTCCAGGAGGGAAAGGCGGTGAACCCCGACTGGCGGGAAGGCAACCTCGGTGAGTGGGAGATCGTGGTTCACTGCCTGGCCGGCGACTTCGACGCCGCCCTCTCCTGCGCCCGGGAATCCGTCTCCTGGAACACCGCCGGCATGAGCCGCCGGCGGGCCCACGGGATGGTCTTCGCCGCCCTGGCGGGGGTGGAAGCAGGACGGGTGGTCGAGGCGCGGCGGTACCTGGACGTGGCCCGCGCCGCCTACGGGGACCGGCCCTGGGGTCCCTGGCCGGAATGCTGCTCCTTCGCCGAGGGTGTGCTCGCCGGGCACCGGGGGGAGGTGGACCAGGCGTTGACCGTCCTGGGACGCTCCGCCGAGCGGCTCCAGGGGATGGGGTACCTACCCTTCGCCGCCTTCGTTCTCCTCGAACTCGCCGAGGTGGCGGGCGAGATCCGGGAGGTCCAGGTGGTGACCGGGGCGGCCGCTCGGCTCGACGAGATCACCAGCCGGATCGACCGTGACCTGTACCGGGGGTTGGCCGCCACGGGGGCGGCGTGGGCCCAGCTCGCCTCGGGCGCCGGCCGGTCCGGGACCGAGGCGGCGGAGGAGGCGGCCCGCTTGATGTCGACCCTGCCCTACCCGTGCCTCCTCGGGCGCGCCCTCGACGTGCTGGGACGGTCACTCGCTTCCACCGACCGCGCCCGGGCCCGGGAAGTCCTGGGACGGGCGGTGGCCACTTTCGATGCCTGCGGCGCCACCTGGCGCCGGGACCGGGTGCTCCGGGCCCTGCGCCGTCTGGGAGAGGCGGGAAAGCGGGCGGCGGCGGCGCTGGGTCCGTCCGTCCTGACCGCTCGGGAAGCGGAGGTCGCCCGGCTGGCGGTGCGGGGCGAGACCGCCGCCGAGATCGGCCACACCCTCTTCATCGGCACACGCACCGTGGAGAGCCATCTGGCCCGGGTCTACGCCAAGCTCGGCGTGGCCTCGAAGTATGAGCTCATCCAGCGAGCCGCCGAGCTGGGCCTGGACGATCCGGCGGAGCCCGTCGGGCCTTAGACCCGTACCCCGTCCCGTAATCGTACGGCGGACAGGGAGCCGGCGGATCCGTACTGTCCGGATGCATGGAGACCGGTGACGTCCTCGAGGGCAGTGTCGTCGACTGCTCCACCGGGCCGGGGCCGTCCGTTACCGCTTGGCGGATCCGGAGGGGATGCATCCAGGGCGTGGATGTCTCCCGGCAGATCGTGCTCGCCGTGGCCCAGCTCACCCTCGTCGACGAGCGGGCCAATCCCGAGCAGGTCCTGGCCCTGGTCGACGCCTTCGGCGGGAGGCTGGGCTTCTCGCAGGTTCCCATCACGTACCGCCTCCACGGACGGCGCGGCGTCGTGTCAGTCCCCCGCCGGCTCAAGTTCGCCTTCGTGCTCGACCCGGAGGGCACGGCCCGTGCTTCGGAGCTCTGGGTCAATCTTCCCGAGCATGGCCTCGTCAGTTGCGGCGGCGAAATCGCGGTGGCCTACCGGGAGTTCCACCTCCGTTCAGAAGAATCAGAAGAAATGGAGGAATCGCCGTGAGCGAGAGTTACCTGTTGGCCGGCCAGGCTTCCGAGCTCGAGCGGCTGCAGCTCCAGTCGCGGGTGTGGGAGCCCAGCGGGGGCCGGCTGCTGGAGGAGATCGGGGACGGTCGCGGGGCCCGGGCCGTCGACATCGGCTGTGGCGTGTTGGGATGGCTGCGGCTGCTCAGCAATTGGGTCGGGCCCGACGGCGAGGTCGTGGGGACGGACGTCGACGGCGCCATGCTCGCTTCCGCCCAGAGGTTCGTGGCCGACGAGGGACTCGGCAACGTGGTCCTGGTCAGGGATGACGTCTTCGAGAGCACCCTGGAGGACTCATCCTTCGATCTCGTGCACTCGAGGTTCGTGGTCAGCCCGCTCGCCCGCGGCGCCGAGCAGATGGCGACGTACTGCCGGCTCGCCCGACCGGGCGGCATCGTGGCGCTGGAGGACTGGGACAAGGGCTCGTGGCACTACAACCCACCGGCCCCCGCCCTCGAGCAGCTCATCGGGCTCATCGACCGGGCCTTCCAAGAGGTCTCGGAGGTCGACGGGGGCCGGACGCACCTCGATCTGTTCACGGGCGCGGGCATCGAGGCGCGCATCCGGGCCGAGGTCCTGGCCCTGCCCCCGGGGCATCCCTACCTGCGCCTGCCGATTCAGATGACCACGGGCCTCGCCCCGCGGCTGGCCGACTTCCTGAGCGCCGAAGAGCTGGCCCGGCTGCAGGAGGAGGCCGAGCAGGAACTGCAGCAGCCCGGCCGCTGGGGCACGACGTTCACGGTGATCCAGTCCTGGGGCCGGCGGTCATGACCGGCCTGAGGGCGCTCGACGGAGAACTCGTGAAGGTCAGCGGCCGAGCGCTGGAGAACTTGGCGGCCAACCTCACCGGTCCGGTGCTCCGGCCCAGCGACGCCGGCTTCGACGACGCCGTGCGCATCTGGAACGGCGCCGTCACGAAGCGGCCCGCCCTCGTCGTCCAGCCGGTCTCGGCCGGCGACGTCCGTGAGGTCGTCCGGTTCACCGCCGCCCACGGCATCGAGCTCTCGATCAAGGGCGGGGGCCACAACATCGCCGGGACGTCGTTGTCCGACGTGGGCCTGACGCTGGACATGGCGCGCCTGCGACGAGTGGAGGTGGACTCCGAGCGCCGGCTGGCCCACGTGGGCGCGGGATGCCTCCTCCAGCATGTGGACCGGGCCACGCAGGAGCACGGGCTGGCCACCGCGCTGGGCTTCGTCTCGGAGACCGGTGTGGCGGGCTTGACCCTCGGCGGCGGTATGGGCTACCTGACGCGACGCTTCGGCTGGACCGTGGACAACCTCGCGGAGGTCGAGATCGTGACCGCCGACGGTTCGGTCCGCCGCGCCGCGGCCGACGACCATGACGACCTGTTCTGGGCGCTGCGCGGGGGCGGAGGCAACTTCGGGGTCGTCACCCGGTTCACGTTCCGCCTCCACGAGGTCGGCCCGCTGATCACCGGGGGCCTCGTCGTCTGGGAGGCCGAACAGGCGGGCGATGTTCTGGCCCGCTACCGGGAGGTCGGCGAAGGGGCTCCCCGGGAGCTGACGCTGGCCGTCACGATGCGGCTTGCCCCCCCGGCTCCCTTCATCCCCGAGCGGTGGCACGGCCGGCCCGTCATCGGCATCCTCGCCTGCCACACGGGGGACCCCGCTCAGGCGGAGAAGGACCTCGCCCCCATTCGGGCGCTGGGCAAGCCCATCACCGACGTCATCGGGCCCAAGAACTACGTCGAGCAGCAGTCGATGCTGGACGCCGCCCAGCCCAAGGGCATGCACTACTACTGGAAGTCGGAGTTCGTGCCCGGACTGAGCGACGAGCTGTTCGCGACATACAACCAGCAGTTTCACGAGTTGCAGGCACCGGCCAACCAGATCGTCCTGTTCCAGGTCGACGGCGCGCTCAGCGAGCATCCAGAAGACGACGGGTCCGTGGGCAATCGCGATGCCGCGTTCGCCTGCGTTATCCAGGCAATGTGGGCGCCCGACAGCGCCGCCCGCGACTCGAACCGGCAATGGGTGCGCGACGCGTGGACGGCCCTCAAGCGGTATTCAACGGGCGGCAACTACGTCAACTTCCAGACGGCCGATGAATCGGACGACCGGACGGTCGAGTCGTATCGCGGGAACTACGAGCGCCTTGCGCGGGTGAAGGCGCTTTACGACCCCGGCAATCTGTTCCGCGTGAACCGCAACATCAAGCCCTAGAAGCGGCCCGAGGCCGACGACCTACGGCTTGATGTTCTGGTTGAACCTGAAGACGTTTTCCGGATCCCAGGCCCGCTTGACCGCGACGAGTCGGTCGTATTTGTCGCCGTAGACCCAGCGACCCAGATCGGGCGCCGAGTCGGCGACGTCGTTCACGTAGCGGCCGTTCCTGGAATGGGGCTCCACGATGGCGAAGGCGGCACGAACCCATGCGATCCTCGCTCGATCTTCAGCGGGGTCGTCCCAGGTGCTGTCG
>JBOGFE010000320.1:0-5743 GCA_050741935.1 Acidimicrobiia bacterium
CGGTCACGCCGCCTCCCCCGCCGCCGCCGCCCCGGCCCCGGTGAGGGCCAGGAAGACGTCCTCCAGCGACGGCCGGCGGATCTCCACGTCGTCGGGCCGCAACCCGAGGGCGGCCAGGGTGGCGGCGGCCTCGAGGGCGTCCTCGGGACCTTCGAGGTCGACCTCCACGGTGCCCCCGCCGTCGAGCAGCTGGGCCCGGCCGGCGAACCGGGCGGCGGCCCGGTCGGCCTCGGCCGGGGTGGTGCGCAGCCGCAGCACGGTGCCGCCCAGGCGGGACCGCAGGGCCTCGGGGGTGCCGAGGGCGACGATGCGACCTTCGTGGACGACGGCCAGGCGGTCGGCCAGCGCCTCCGCCTCCTCGAGGTACTGGGTGGTGAGGAAGACGGTCGTCCCCTCGCCCCGCAGCCGGCGGATCTCGTCCCACAGGGCCCGGCGGGACTGGGGGTCGAGCCCCGTGGTGGGTTCGTCGAGGAAGAGCACCTCGGGCCGGCGCACCAGGGCGGCGGCCAGGTCGAGGCGCCGCTGCATGCCGCCCGAGTACGTGCCGATCCGCCGGCCGGCGGCCGGGGTGAGGTCGAAGAGCTCGAGCAGCTCTCCGGCCCGCGCCCGGGCCGCCTTGTGGCGCATGCCCCACAGCGAGGCCACCAGGGTGAGGAACTCCCGCCCGGTGAGCAGCTCGTCGAGGGCGGCCTCCTGGAGGGTGACGCCGATGCGGGACCGGATCGCATCGGATCGGGTCACGACGTCGAGCCCCGCCACCCGGGCCCGGCCGCCCGTCGGACGGGTCAGCCCGGTGAGGATCCGCACGGTGGTGGTCTTGCCGCCGCCGTTGCGGCCGAGGTAGCCGAAGATCTCCCCCTCGTCCACATGGAAGCTCACGTCCCGGAGGGCTTCGGTGCCCCCGGCGTAGACCTTGGCCAGGGATTCGACCTCGATGGCGACGTACATGGCCAACCTCCCACTGGGTCCGCCGTGGTGAGCCGGGCGGATTGGATTTTCCAAGTATTATTGCTTGGAATCTCCAAGTCAAGTTGTTACCATGGGAATCCATGCCTCGCACCTACGACCAGTACTGCTCCCTGGCCCTCGCCCTCGACGTGGTGGGTGACCGCTGGGCGCTCCTCATCGTGCGGGACCTGCTGCTCGGCCCCCGCCGGTTCGGCGAGCTCCTCGACGGCCTCCCCGGGATCGGCACCGACATCCTCACCTCCCGGCTCCGGGAGCTGGAGACGGCCGGCCTCGTCTCCCGGCGCCAGGAGGGGCGGGCCAGCTGGTACGAGCTGACCGGGGACGGCCGGACGCTCCTGCCCGCCATGCGGGAGCTGGCCATCTGGGGTGTGCGCCGCTTCCTGGCCCCGCCGCTGGCGGAACGGTTCTCGCCCCGGTCCACCCTGACGCTGCTCGGCATGGGGGCGGCCGGCCCTCTCGGGATCGACGGCGCCGACGGGGCCTACGAGATCCGCGTCGGTCCCGAGGTCGCCACCGTGGCGATCACCGGAGACCGGGCCACGGCCACCCAGGGCCCGGCCACCGACCCGGTGGCCACCGTCACCTTCACCCCGGCGGGCGTGCTCGCCGTGGTCATCGGCTCCCCGCTCGACAGCCTGGTGGCCACGGGCGAGGCGAAGGTCGTCGGCGACACGGCCAGGGCGGCCACGGTCCTGGAGGCGCTCTCCCGCACCGGCATCGTGGCCGGCGCCTTCGCCGCCCTGTCAGCCGACAGCTGAGCTCCGCACCACCTCGGCGGCCACCGCTCCCCAGCGTTCGATGTCGGACGGACCGGTGAAGACGTCGGCCCCGGTCAGATAGAGGACGACCCGGTCGGCCACGCCCCGGTGGCGGTCGACGATCCGGCCCGCCAGCTCGTCCCAGCTGCCGGTCACGGCGAACTGGTCGAGGAGGTCGTCGGTGATCACCGCCGCCATCCCCTCCACATCCCCCGCCTTCTGGCGTTCCCGGAGGCGCCCGGTCGTCCCCTCGAAGCCGATCTGGTCGAAGAGGAAGGCGTAGTTGGGGGTCGAGCCGTAGAAGGCGATCTGGCGCCGCACCCCCTCCCGCGCCGCCACCAGCTCCTCCTCGCGGTCGCCGGCGGCCACGAAGGTGGGGACGAACACCGTCAGCTCGCCCGGGTCCCGTCCCGCCCGGGCCGCGCCCTCGGCCAGGGCCGGCAGCACCGTCTCCCGCAGGTAGGTGGGGTTGTTGAGGGGATGGACGTGGAGCCCGTCGGCCACCTCGCCGGCCATGTGCAGCATCCACGGGTTCACCCCGGCGATGTCGACGGTGGGGTGGTCGTGGGCGATGGGGCCGGGGGTCCACTGGGGCGTCAGCAGCGAGAACCCGTAGAAGTCCCCTTTGAAATCAAGGCCTTCCTCGCCCCGGAAGGCGGCGAAGATGGCCCGCAGCGCGGCCACGTATTCCCGCAGCCGGGGCCCGGGGTGGTCGAAGGTGGCGCTGTAGCGCCGCTCGATGTGGGCCCGGACCTGGGTGCCGATCCCGAGGCGGAACCGCCCGCCGGTCAGGTCGGCCAGCTCCCAGGCCAGCTGGGCGGTCACCATCGGGCTGCGGGCGAAGGCGACGGCGATGCCGGTGGCCAGCTCGAGGGACGGGGCGGCCAGGGCGGCGGCGGTGGCCGACAGGAAGGCCGTCCGGCCCGACTCGACGAACACCAGCCCCGAGAAGCCCCCCGCCTCCGCCGCCGTGGCCAGGTCCCGGATCCGGGGCAGCGACGACCCGGGCGTGACCAGGTCGACCTTCATGGCGCCACGGAGTGGCGCCGGGAGGTGGGGCAGGGGCCCCCGCCGACGCCGCGATGAGCCGCCAGGCGAAGAGCCATGATCACAGCGCGTCCCCGACCACCCGCACGTCCTCGACCCGGACCCGGCCGAGGAGGTCGATGACCACCTTGTCCGTCCGCTCGGAGTGGACGGCCTGGTTCTTCCCGAACCACAGGGGGAGGACGGGCAGCTCGTCGAGGATGATGTCCTCGGCCGCCTGATAGGAGGTCTGGCCGGCCTCGATGGACGGGGCCCGGTCGCCGGCGGCGATGAGCTCGTCCACCTTCGGGTTGGCGTACCCGGCCCGGTTCGAGGAGCTGGCCGAGGTGAACAGCGGCGCCAGGTAGGCCTGGGGGCTGGGGTAGTCCATCAGCCAGTTGAGCCGGAAGGGGCCGGTCACCTCGTGGGCCTTGACGGCGCCGAAGAACACGGAGAACTCGGGCGTGTCGAACTTGACGTCGGTGATGCCCAGGTTGTCGCGCAGCTGGTTGGCCACCGCCTCCATGGCCTTGTCGTGGTCCCGGCCGGTGGCGAACCAGATGTGCATCGTCCCGCCCTTCCAGCCCCCACCCTGCGTCAGCAGCGCCCGGGCCCGCTCCACGTCGAGGTCGCACACCTTGCAGGCGTCGGTGCGGGTGCCGGGCAGGGCGGGGAAGACGATGGAGCGGGCCGGGTCCTTCTCCCCGTCGTAGATCTTGTCGATGATCAGCGGACGGTCGATGGCCAGCGAGATGGCCTGGCGGATCTCCTTGCGGGCGTAGGCCTCCTCGTAGAGGGGGAAGCCGAGGTAGTTCAGCCCCGAGCTGAGCTGCTCGACGTAGCGCTCCCCGTACTCCTGGCGGGCGGCGGGGATCTCCTGGCTGGGCAGCTCGGTGGTGATGTCGACCGCGCCGGCCTGGAAGTCCCGGTAGGCGGTCTCCTTGGCGACGTAGATCTTGAACTCGATGGCGTCGGCCGGCGGCGTCGGCCCCTTGTAGCCGTCGTAGCGCTTGACCCGGATGCTCTCGTCGTGGTCCCAGCGGCCGTCCATCATGTACGGGCCGTTGCCCACCGGCGCCTCCTCGAAGGCCTTCTGGTCCTGAAGTGCCACCTTGGGCAGGGGATAGAAGGCCTGGAACCCGAGGGTGAGGGGGAACTGGCTGAACGGCTCCTTCAGGGCCACGGTGAAGGTGGTCTCGTCCACCACCGCCAGGCCGCTCATCTCGTCGGTCGTCGGGGGGACGGGCGGCGTGGCCGCCGGATCGCCCTGGAGGTCGTCGTAACCGACGATCTTGGCGAAGGACGACGAGTTGCCCGCCGCGTTGGGTGCGTAGGCGCCGAAGTTCCAGGCGTCGACATACGACTGGGCGGTGACGATCTCGCCGTCGTGGAAGGTCCAGTCCTCCTTGATCTTGACGGTCCAGTTCTGCTGGTCGGAGGAGCTGATCGATTCGGCCATGGCGTTGGCCGGCTCGGCCGTCTGGGCGTCGTACTCGACGAGCCCGGTGAAGAGGACGAAGAGCACCTGCATGTCGTTGGTGGCGTTTGTGGTCGGCGGGAAGAGGTGCTCCGGCTCGATGATGGCCAGCGAGAAGGACTTCTCCCCGCCGCCCGCTTCGCCGGGCTCGGAACCACCTGAGCTGCAGGCCGTCCCCAACAGCCCGAGGACCGCCATCAGTGCCGTCAGGCCTCGTCGCACTCCGACCTCCCCTTCCTGGTTCGCCGGTGGCGGGCCCACCAGGCGTCCTCCCCCGGCGGAGGCTCCTTGCCGTAGAGCAGGCGGGCCGCCGAGACCTGCTCCCGGATGGCGTCCATGACCCGGTCGGCGGCGGCCCGGTCGTCCTCGCCGGCAACGACGGCGATCTCCCGGCCGATGGCCGCCGCCACCACCAGGCCGGGGCGCCACCGGGGCCCGTGGTCCTTGGCGTGGATCCGGTGCGTGCCCCACAGCCCGACCGGGGTCACCCCCATGCCGGCGGCCCGGGCCAGGCGGGCGACGCCGGTGCGGCCCCGACCGGGCTCGAGATCGGCGGAGAGGCCGCCTTCGGGGAAGATGGCGACCAGCTCCCCGGCGACGAGGGCGGCGGCGGCGGGTTCGAGCGAGGCGGCCGCCCGGGCGGTGGCCCGCTCCACCGGGATGTGCCCCATGCGCCGCAGGAAACCGGCGAGGAAGGGGTACCGGAAGAGACCCGACATGGCCAGGAAGCGGGCCTCGCGGCCCCGCAGGTTGCCCAGGTATCCGACGGCCAGCGGGTCGGTCAGCGAGATGTGGTTGGCGGCCAGGAGGCAGGGCCCGGACTGGGGGAGGTGCTCGAGGCCCTCGACCCGCCACTGCAGCCCCCGCCGCAGTGGGGGCAGCAACAGCGTCCGGGCCAGGTCGTAGGCCGACATCGGCCCGACTGTACGCGTCCGCCGGGCCGCCGGTCAGAGCTTGGCCAGCACCGCCGCCACCGAGCTGACGCCGACGTCGCGACCCTCCTCGACGGCGATGTCGGTGACCACCCCGTTCTCGAGGATGGCGGCGTAGCGCCGGGAGCGGGTGCCGAAGCCGCGGCTGGAGAGGTCGAAGCTCAGGCCGAGCGCGGCGGTGAACTCGCCGTTGCCGTCGGCCAGCATGACCACGTTGCCCTCGGCGCCCGACGCCTTCCCCCAGGCCCCCATCACGAAGGCGTCGTTGGTGGCCACGCAGGCGATGGTGTCGACGCCCTTGTCCCGGAGCTCGTCGGCCCGCAGCACGAAGCCGGGCAGATGGTGGTCGTTGCAGGTGGGGGTGAAGGCACCCGGCACCCCGACGAGGACGACACGGCCCGACCCCAGCACGTCGGTGCTCTGGACGGGCCTCAAACCCTCGTCCGTGACGGTCATCAGCCTGACATCGGGGATCTTGTCGCCGACCGAGATGGCCATTCTTCCCACCTTCCTCGTGTTTAACCCACCCTATGGCGGCGGAAGGAGATGACTCACACCCTGAAAAGGAGAGTCCCATGAAC
>JBOGFE010000321.1:0-1855 GCA_050741935.1 Acidimicrobiia bacterium
GGTGCTCGAAGCCGAGGCGGCCACGGCGGCGTCCCTCCTCGAGGCGGTGGTGGACGGCGCCCTCGCCGGCGGCGCCCACCAGGAACCCGGGGTGGGCACCGACCCGGCCCGGGCCGCCCCCGCCCCCACGTTGGGCGTGCTCGAGGACACGCTTGACCTGTGGGCCGAGGCCCGCCGGGCCAGCGCCCTGGCCGACCCCTACGCCTCGGACCGGGTCATCACCATCACCAGCCGTTCCAAGCCCGGCGTCACCTACGAGGTGCGCATCGCCGGCGGGGTGGTGACCTGTACCTGCCCCGGTTTCTCCTACCGGGGCAACTGCGCCCACGCCCGCGACGCCGCCGCCGGCGGGTGTGCGTAGGCCCTCTATCCGGGCAGGTAGCGACGCCGGCTGAGCCAGAGGCCGGTTATCCGTAATACGGTAATTCCGTTATTCTGCTATCCTGCGGCCATGGAGCTGATGGCGCAGGTATCGGGGAGAGGAACGATCACCCTCCCCAGCGAGATCCGGCGAGCCCTGGGTCTCCGGGAAGGTGACGTGCTCACCGTCTCCGTGCAGGACGGGCGGATCGTGCTGGCGCCGGCGGTCCTCACTCCGGTCGAGCTGTACACGGAGGAGCGGCAGCAGGAGTTCGCCGCGAACGCCGAGATGAGCCCGGCGGAGCTGACCGCCGCCCGCCAGCGCTGGAAGCAGTCGACCCGCCGTCGGTGACGGCTGCACCCGTCGTCTTCCTCGACGCCAACGTGCTGTTCTCAGCAGCTCTGGGCGGGCCCGTTTTCGAATTGCTGCTCGACCTCGCCCGACGGGGAGCCATCCGCGCCGTCACCAGTTCGACCTGCCGAGCTGAGGCCCAGGTCAACCTGGAGCGCAAGCGGCCCGACCGCCTCGACGCCCTGTCCGAAGACGTGCTGTCCGTGGTGGCGGTCGACATCGCCTCCGGGGCGGACTTCGAGCAGTGGGCCCGGGACCTGACGGGGCCGGCGGACGCCCATGTGCTCGCCTCCGCCCGAGTGGCCGGGGCCGCCTACCTCGTCACCGGCGACACCACCCACTTCGGATCCCTCATGGATCGGGACGACCTTCCCCTGCGGGTCCGCACTCCCCGCCAGTTCCTCCTCGAGGGTCCAAACTGAGCCGGCGCCGGCGGGCCCGGGCGTCGGTACAGTGACCCGGGCCCGCGCCTCGCTATGACCCTCGTCGCCCACCTCCCCGCCACCGACACCCCGGACGAGTTGTTCGACGCCTTCGTGGCCTGGGTGGAGTCCCGCGGCCTCGAGCTGTATCCGGCCCAGGAGGAGGCGCTGATCGAGGTCGTCTCCGGCTCGAACGTGATCGTGAACACGCCCACGGGTTCGGGGAAGAGCCTGGTGGCCGCCGGAGCCCATTTCAGCGCCCTGGCCGCCGGCCGGCGCAGCTTCTACGCCGCCCCCGTCAAGGCGCTCGTGTCCGAGAAGTTCTTCGACCTGTGCGCCACCTTCGGGACCGACAACGTGGGCCTGATGACGGGCGACGCCGCCGTCAACGCCGCCGCCCCCATCATCTGCTGCACGGCCGAGGTGCTGGCCAACATCGCCCTGCGCGACGGCGCCGCCGCCGACGTCGGCCAGGTCGTCATGGACGAGTTCCACTTCTACTCCGACCCCGACCGGGGGTGGGCCTGGCAGGTCCCCATCCTCGAACTGCCCCGGGCCCAGTTCGTCCTCATGTCGGCCACCCTGGGCGACGTCACCCGCTTCGAGGTCGACCTCACCCGGCGCACCGGGCGGCCCACGGCGGTGGTGACGTCGGGAACCCGGCCCGTCCCCCTCTATTACTCGTACGCCAGGACGCCGCTGCACGAGACCATCCAGGAGC
>JBOGFE010000322.1:0-2956 GCA_050741935.1 Acidimicrobiia bacterium
GGGTGACGATGGCGGTGCCGTGCTGGTCGTCGTGGAAGACGGGGATGTCGAGCTCGACCCGGAGCCGCTCCTCGATCTCGAAGCACTCGGGGGCGGCGATGTCCTCCAGGTTGATGCCGCCGAAGCCCGGCGCGATGGCCTTGGCCACGGCGACCACGGCCTCGACGCCGTCGGCCCGGACACACACCGGGTAGGCGTCGATGCCGGCGAACTCCTTGAACAGGACGGCCTTCCCCTCCATGACCGGCAGGGCGGCCTCGGGTCCGATGTTGCCCAGACCGAGGACGGCCGTACCGTTGCTGAGCACGGCTACGGCGTTGCCCTTGCCCGACAGCTCCCACACCCGCTCGGGATCGGCGGCGATGGCCGCCGACACCCGCCCCACTCCAGGCGTGTAGGCCACCGACAGGTCGTCCCGGCTGCGCAGCGGGACCCGCGAGACGACCTCGATCTTCCCGCCCCGGTGGAGGACGAAGGTGCGGTCGGCGATGCTCCGCACCGTGATCCCGGGCAGCTGCTGGACGGCGGCCGCCACCTGCTCACCGTGGATCTCGTCGGCGCACTTGACCGTGACCTCCCGGACCTTGACGTCGCCCTCGTGGCTGACGAGGTCGATCGCCTCGAGGCCGCCCCCGGCCGCGGCGATGGCGGTGGCCAGGCGGGCGAACGTCCCGGGGACGTCGGCCAGCTCGACCGTGAGGGTGATGGCGTATCCCGCCGAGGGCCGAGCCATGCCGGAGAAGCTAACGGATCGCCACCTCCCCCCGGAGTCCGCCCAGGCCACAATGAGCCCGGCTGACCGGGCGCCCTGCGGATCGGCGCGGTCAGGCGCGGCGGGTTGAGCGGCGCCGCCACGCCCCGACCGCGGCCACGACCACGAACGCGGCCAGCACGGCGCCGAGGCGGGTCTCGCCCGTGTCGGTGACGAAGCGGGCGACCTCGTCGGAGGCCCGCTCCACGAAGGCGACCGGACCGGCGGGCACGTCGTCACCGTCGAGGAGCCGGATCGAGTACCAGCCGTAGTAGGCCACGTAGAGCCCAGCCGTCACCATCAGGGCGCCCGAGACCCGGTGGACATAGGGCAGGACGCTGCGGAGTCGCGCCACCATGGAGCGCCTTGCCAGGCCGAGCGCCAGGGTGAGGCTCATGAGCACCGCCGACATGCCGGCCACGAACGCGCCGAAGACGGCGAGCCCCCCGGCCAGGTTCCCCTCCCGGAACGTCCCGGTGACCGCGGCCAGGAACGGTCCGAGGCCGCAGGAGAGCGAGATGGTGGCGTAGGACACGCCGAAGACCACCATGGAGGCCAGTCCCTCGTCGGAACCGCCCCGGTGCAGCCTGGGGAGGCGCAGGTTCACTTGTCGTCCCAGGAGGTAGGCCACACCGAGGGGAACCAGCACCCCGAGGCCCACCACCACCGTCACGTACGGCGTGGCGTCCTTGAAGGTGGACGAAAGGTGGCTGACGATCAGGCCGGCGGTGCCGAAGACGGCGACGAAGCCGAGGGACATGGCGCCCCCCACCGCCAGCGATCTGCCCACCCCCACCGCCGGTCCCGCCGAGCTCGACCCCAGGAAGAACGAGATGTAGGCCGGGAGCATGGCGAAGCCGCACGGGTTGAAGGCGGCCAGAAGGCCGGCGGCGAACCCCAGCGCGAGGGGGGCGTCGAACATGAGCGGATTGTCGCGCCGGGCTCAGGTAGGGTCGCCGTCATGAGTAGACGCGCCCGACTGACCGGCGTCGTCCTGGCCGCCGCTGTCGTGGCCGGTGCCTGCGGAGGTGGCGGGGACAGTGGGTCCACCGCCGCCCAGGACACTGCGCCCGCAGCCGAGGACACCGCGCCCGCAGCCGAGGACACCGCGCCGGCCGCCCCCGCCACCGGCGAGGGCGCGGCGCTACCGGCGGTGATGGTTCAGGACGTGGCCGGCGGCGGGCCGGTGAGCATCCGGGACGCGGTCACCCTCGCCAAACCCACGCTGGTGTGGTTCTGGGCGCCGCATTGAGCGGTCTGCAACCGGGAAGCCCCCGGGCTCGGGCAGTTCGCCCGGGACAACGCAGGCGAGATCGAAGTGGTGGGACTCGGGACCCAGGACACCTTCGGCGACGCGGAGGACTTCGTGGCCCGTCACGACGTCCCGTTCACGATGCTGTGGGATTCCGGATTCGAGTCGTGGCGGGCGTTCGGGATCTCCCGTCAACCAGCCGCTGTGCTCCTCGCACCCGACGGCACAGAGCTGGACCGTTGGCAGGGTGAGTTGAGCGAGGCGGACCAGGCCCGAGTCGTCGAGCTGGCTCGCCAGGTCTAATTCTAATTCTTAATCCAGGCCGGCGAACGCCGCCGTGAGCAGGTCCTCCTGCTCGGCGTCGTGGATGGTCTGGGTGCCGCTGGCCGGGCTGCCGCTCTCCTCCCGGCCCACGTAGCCCACCACCGCCCCCTCGCCCAGCAGTCGCCGCAGCCGGCCCCGGAGGAAGCGCCACGCCCCCATGTTCTCCGGTTCCTCCTGGGCCCAGACCAGGTCCGCACCGGGGTGGGAGGCGATGAGCTCGCGCAGCGCCTCCCCCGGGAACGGGTAGAGCTGCTCGAGCCGGACGACGGCCGCCGGGGCGCCGATCTTGTCCCGCCGCTCCAGCAGCTCGTGGGCCACCTTGCCGGTGCACAGCACGATCCGGCGCACCGGGGTGGGAGCGGCCGGGTCGGCCAGCACCTCGTGGAAGCGGCCGCTGGTGAGCTCATCGACCGGGGAGCGGGAGGCGGGCATGCGCAGGTAGCGCTTGGGGGTCATGACCACGAGCGGCTTGCGGGGCCGGGTGAGGGCCTGGCGGCGCAGCAGGTGGAAGTACTGGGCCGCCGTGGTGGGGTAGGCGACGCGGATGTTGTCCTCGGCGCAGGCCGACAGGAAGCGCTCCAGCCGGGCGCTGGAGTGCTCGGGGCCCTGGCCTTCGAAGCCGTGGGGCA
>JBOGFE010000323.1:0-2744 GCA_050741935.1 Acidimicrobiia bacterium
TCGACCAGGTCACCGCCCCGAGGCGGCCCTCCTCGGGGACTTCGTCGGGCCGGCGGCGGTAGCCGCCGGCCAGGATCGGTTCGACGTCGCGGCCCTCCTGGAGGGCGAGGCACGGCCGGCGGTAGTCACATTCGGTGCAGTGCCGGCCGGGGGTGGGGTAGGCGACGAGGTGACCGGACATCTCCAGGGCCTCCTCGCCGAGGTGCCGGCCCAGGTTGGCGAGCTCGGTCTCCGAGCGGGGGATCCGGGTGCGGCGGAACATGCCGCCGCCCTCCTCCACCACGACATCGGTCGGGGTGTGCTCGGCCTTCACGTACATCCGGCGGTGGCCGGCGACGGGCGCTGCGGATTCGGGCTTCCCCGGGCCGGTGTCATCCTCACCCTCGGAGGTGCCTCGACCCTCGGAGCGGGCGGCGGCCCGGGCCCGGGCGAAGGCGTGGGAGGCGCGGGGGCGGCGGACGGGATCGGCCGGGTCGGGCGGTGTGGCCCCCGGCCGGACCTCGTTGTGGATGGTGCCCGC
Organism: Acidimicrobiia bacterium; assembly: GCA_050741935.1. GTDB lineage: Bacteria > Actinomycetota > Acidimicrobiia > IMCC26256 > BP-133 > CAWBJP01. Next base: position 521 of record JBOGFE010000323.1, read on the forward strand.
CACCCGCATGCCGAGATAGAAGATCTCCCACGCCCAGGCCGCGGCCACCAGCTCGTCGTCGAGGAGCAGGAGCTCGGGGTCGGAGAAGCCCTCCGGCGCCAGACGGTGGCGCACCACCCAGTAGGCGTCGTGCTCGTCCACCACCAGCAGGTCGACGCGACCCTGGTAGCGGATCGGCTCCCGACCGCCGGGGACCACCAGGTCCTCACCCGGGCTGCGCCAGTCCGGGACCTGGACGTCGAAGTCGGTCTCCACCCGTACGGGCCAGAACCGGTCGACTGCCGGCGCCCACTCGAGGTAGTGGGAGAGCACCGCCCGGCCCGCCTCCAGCTCCGCTTCGAACTGTGCGTTCTCGTCGTCGCTCAGGTCGGGGTGGGCGTCGCGTTGCTTGGCCATGGCCCGTTCCAGGGCCTGGTGGGTGAGGGGGAGGACCACCGAGCGGTTCCACTCCCACATCCCCGGGAAGTAGTAGACGGCCAGGGCGTCGCGCAGGGCCCGGTCGAGGTCGATCGAGAACGGGGGGTCGGCCGGCTCGAGGCTGCGCCGCGAGTGGGAGCCCAGGTCCCAGGCCCGGCGGCAGGTCCGATACCACGTTCGATCCCAAGGCCGCACCCCATAGGCCACGGGACCGGCCCCCTTCAGCAGATTCGGGGCAGGGGGTCGCCGACCAGCATGTCGACGATGCGCGTGCCACCGAAGTGGGTCTTGAGGAGGACGAGCCCCGGCGGGTCGTCCTTCACTCGGCCGATGATGGCGGCTTCGTTGCCGAGGGGGTGGGAGCGCATGGCTTCGAGGGCGGCCTCGGCCTGGTCCCCGTCCACGATGGCCACCAGTCGCCCTTCGCAGGCCACGTAGAGCGGGTCGATGCCGAGGATCTCGGAAGCGCCGGTCACCGCCGGGCGGACGGGCACCGTCTGCTCGTCCACCACCATGGCGACGTTCGACGCCTTGGCCATCTCGTTGAGGATGGTGGCCACGCCCCCCCGGGTGGCGTCCCGCAGGGCCCGGACCCCGTCGGGGACGGCGTCGAAGAGCGACGCCACCAGGGTGTGGAGGGCGGCGGTGTCCGAGACGATGTCGGCTTCGATGTCGAGCTCGCCCCGGGCCAGCATGATGGTGATGCCGTGGTCCCCGATAGGCCCCGAGACGAGGATGGCGTCGCCCGGCCGGCACTGGTGGGCCCCCAGCTCCACCGGCCGTTCGAGGACCCCCACGCCGGCGGTGTTGATGTAGCACCCGTCCGCCTTGCCCCGCTGGACGACCTTGGTGTCGCCCGTGACGATGGCCACCCCGGCGGCTTCGGCGGCGGCGGCCATCGAGGCCACGATCCGGGTCAGGTCGGCCACCGGGAAGCCCTCTTCCAGGATGAAGCCGGCCGACAGGTAGAGGGGTCGGGCCCCCGACATGGCCAGGTCGTTGACCGTCCCGTTCACCGCCAGGTCGCCGATGTCGCCGCCGGGGAAGAACAGGGGCGACACGACGTAGGAGTCGGTGGTGAAGGCCAGGCGGGTGTCGCCCAAGACCAGGACGGCCTGGTCCTCGAGCGGCTCCAGGAGCGGGTTGCGGAACGCCTCCAGGAAGATGGCGTCGATCAGGATGTGCGTCGACTTCCCCCCCGCCCCGTGGGCCAGGGTGATGCGCTCCTCCTTGACCGTCTGCTTCTTGGCCCGGGCGCGCTCGATGCGGGCCAGCACCTGCTGTTCCTTGGTCAGGTGCTCCTGGCCCACGGGGTACTGGGCCAGCTCAGGGTCGGCGACGGCCTCCTCGACGGCCCGTTCGGCCCAGCCCGCCCGTTGCTCAGTGGTCTCCCGGCTCAATTCCGGATCGCCTCCATCACGCGCTCGCGGGTGAAGCGGCCGAAGTTGTAGTAGGCCGCGCAGGCCCCCTCGGAGGAGACCATGCACGTGCCGATGGGCGTCTCGGGGGTGCAGGCCGTCCCGAAGACCTTGCACTCCCAGGGCTTGATGACGCCCTTGAGGACCTCGCCTCACTGGCACGCCTTGGGGTCCGCCACCCGGACGCCGGGCACGTCGAAGAGGCGCTCGGCGTCGAAGGCGGCGTAGGCGTCGCGTACCTGGAGGGCGGAGTGGGAGATGAAGCCCAGGCCCCGCCACTCGAAGTAGGGCCGCAGCTCCATGACCTCGCTGATGACCTGGAGCGCCTTGGGGTTCCCGTCCCAGGGCACCACCCGGCTGTACTGGTTCTCGACCTCGCAGCGCCCGTC
>JBOGFE010000324.1:0-3329 GCA_050741935.1 Acidimicrobiia bacterium
GTCGTCGACGGACCGGTCGAGCGCCCGCACGGCGCCGGCCACCCGCGTGGTGAGCGGGTACTGCCGCCGGTTGCCCCCCGGCGGGCTCAGGCCACCGCCACCGGATGACGCGCAGCCTCGGGAGCGAGCAGCTCGACGGCCTTGGCCGGGTCGCCGCCCCAGGCCGGGCAGTAGGGCTGGAAGGTGCACCAGTCGCACAGCTTGCCCCGGCGGGGGCGGAAGTCGTCGCGCTCGCAGGCCCGCTCCACGGCGGCCCACAGGGCGGCGGCCCGGCGCTCCACGGCGGTCACCGACTGCTCGCTCGGCGCCATGGAGATGACCTCGGGCGTCGACAGGTACATGAGCTGCACCCGGGCCGGGCGCCGTCCGAGGAGCCGCTCGCACAGCAGGGAGTAGAAGTGGACGCCGCCCATGCGGTCCTGCTCGAAGCCCGCCCGGGGGGCGGAGCCGGTCTTGTAGTCGGTGACGACCAGTTCCCCGTCGGCGTCGAGCTCCAGCCGGTCGATGATGCCCCGCAGGGTGAGCGAGCCGAGCTGGACCGAGATGTAGAGCTCGAGGCCGATGGCCCGCACCGAGTTGGGGTCCTCGAGCTGGAAGTAGCGCTGCACCAGCTCACCGGCCTCGGCGTGGAACCGCTCGGCTTCCTCGTCGCTCAGCCCGAGGCCGGCGAACTCCGGGTGGACGGCGAGCTCGTCGCGGGCCCGGTCCAGGTCGGCCAGGGCGGCGTCGACGGACCGCTTCCCAGGGGGACGGGCCATGAGGAGCTCGAGGGCCCGGTGGACGAGCGTTCCCTTGGAGGCCCAGGGGGACGGCGGCTCTGGGAGCCGGTCGATGACGGAGAAGCGGAAGGCCAGAGGGCAGGACTTGAAGGCCGAGATCTTGCTCGGGGACAGCGTGGTGGGCAGCGGCAGGCTCATCTCCTCCGGAGGGTACATCGGGGCAGTGACAGTTACTGTGACCGCCGAACGTGTCGGGGAAGGTGGCGAGGAGTGGCCATGAAGGTGGACGGGATCATGATGGCGGTCGGCCTGGGGTCGGTCGGAGGGCGGGCCCGGGCGATGGAGGAGATGGGCTACGACGGCCTCATCACGGCCGAGACCCAGCACAACCCGTTCTTCCCCCTGACGCTGGCCGCCGAGCACACCGAGCGCCTGGAGCTGGCCACCGGCATCGCCGTCGCCTTCGCCCGCAGCCCCATGGACCTGGCCCACATCGGCCACGACCTCCAGGCCTTCTCGAAGGGCCGGTTCATCCTCGGGCTGGGGTCCCAGATCAAGCCCCACATCGAGAAGCGCTTCTCCATGCCCTTCTCCCACCCGGCGGCCCGGATGCGCGAGATGATCCTGGCCATGCGGGCGATCTGGGCGTGCTGGGAGGAGGGCGCCCGGCTGCGCTTCGAGGGGGAGTTCTACCGGCACACCCTCATGACGCCCTTCTTCAACCCGGGGCCGACGGGGTTCGGCCCGCCCCGGGTCTTCCTGGCCGCCGTGGGCGAGAAGATGACCGAGGTGGCGGGCGAGGCGTGCGACGGGATGTTCGTCCACGGCTTCACCACCGAGAAGTACCTCCGGGAGACGACCCTCCCCGCCATCGAGCGCGGGCTGGCCCGCTCGGGTCGCGACCGCTCGGCCCTCGAGCTCTCGTTCCCGATGTTCATGGTCACGGGGGACAGCGAGGTCGAGATGGCCGAGGCCGACGCTGCCGTGCGCAAGCAGATCGCCTTCTACGGCTCGACCCCGGCCTACCGGGCCGTCCTCGAATGCCACGGCTGGGGTGATCTCCAGGACGAGCTCAACACCTTGTCCAAGCGGGGTGAGTGGGACGAGATGGGCCGGTGCATCACCGACGAGGTCCTCGATGCCTTCGCCGTGGTGGGCAAGCCGGGAGAGCTGCCGGCGCTGGTCGAGGCGCGCGTCGGCGGGGTGGTGGACCGCATCTCGTTCTACTCCCCCTACCGGACCGACCCGGAGCGCTGGGGCGAGGTCGTGGCCGCCTTCCGGGCCGCGGCCTGAGGGTTCCGGCTCAGCCGGCCAGGGAGACGAGCACCCGGCGCCGGGCCTCGTCCCGGCGGCCCTCGGCCAGCAGGGCGAGGAGCTGGTCGAGGTCGCCCAGGGCCGTCTGCCACCGGTGGGCCCAGGTGGCGAAGTCGAGCGGCCGCGTGGCCAGCGCCTCGGTGCGGGCCTCGGCCAGCAGGTCGACCAGGGCCTCGTACTCGGAAGGAACCTCCTCCTCCAGGCGGTGCCGCAGGCGCTTGGCCAGGGCGGGGGCCCTCCCCCCCGTCGAGACGGCCACGGTCAGCTCGCCCCGGCGCAGCACCGAGGGCATGGCGAAGTGGCAGTGGGCGGGGTCGTCCACCGCGTGGCAGAGCACGCCGCGGCTCTCGGCCTCGGCGTAGACGGCGGGATTGGACTCCGGCTCGGTGGCGACCACCAGGAAGGCGCCGGCCAGATCGCCGTGGAGGTACCGCCGGCGGATGAGGTTCAGTTGCCCGCGCCGCTCGAGGTCCACCAGGGAGGGCACCGGGGTCGCGGCGAGCACGATGACGTCGGCGGCGCAGTCGAGCAGGGCGCGGGCCCGGCGCTCGGCCTCGTCACCCCCGCCCACCACCACGCAGCGCCGGCTGGCGACTTCGAGGGCGACGGGGAACCGGAAGGCCATGGGGCGAGTATCGGCGGGCCCGGAGGCGCGCCAGTCACCGATGGGGGAACGGTGTGTGTCGGCCGTCTTTCTCCAACCTGTCCCCGCCTCGCGAATTCGGTTCGCCCGCTCGGCTACCGATCAGTAACATCGGTCGCCGGTGGGTACGGGTGGGTAACGTGCCCGCCGGGCACCCCCCGACCGACGACAGGAGGGCCACATGGCCGACATCGGCAGCCGCGAAGAGCTCGCCGCCATGATCGAGGGCAAGACCGACGACGAGATCAGCGCCGGCGTGGCAGATCTCGGGACCGACAAGGTCCTCGGGCAGATCTTCGAGTTCATGGCCACCACGTTCCAGCCCGACAAGGCCGCCGGCCAGAGCGCGGTCATCGGCTGGGACATCACCTCGCCCGAAGGAACCCACGGCTACCAGCTCAAGGTGGCCGACGGCACCTGCACGGCGTCGACCGCCGGCGGCGAAGCGGCCCGGGTGACGCTCGGCATGGCCCTGCCCGACTTCCTGAAGTTCATCACCGGCAAGCTCGACGGCATGCAGGCCTTCATGACCGGCAAGCTCAAGCTCACCGGCGACATGATGTTCGCCCAGTCGATGCAGGCCTGGTTCCGCCCCTAAGGCGGCCGCCGCCGGAGGCGGCCCACCGCTGGTGGCGTTCCTGTGCAACACCTGT
>JBOGFE010000325.1:0-5576 GCA_050741935.1 Acidimicrobiia bacterium
GGGCGGTGGTCATGGGGCGGGGTGGGCGGTGTAGCCCGCCTCGGCGATGGTGGCGGCGACGCGGGCGGGCGTGTCGCCGTCGGGGACGCGGCGAAGGGTCACCACCGTCCGCCCGCGGCCGACGTCGGTGATCGACCTGGAAACGTCGGGGAGCTCCTCCACGAACTCGTCGATGAGCAGCCCGCAACTGGCGCAGTGCATCCCCTCGACGGTGAAGACGAGCGTCGCCCCCGCAGTCTCGGACGGGCTCATGCCGTCGCCGCGATGACGCCGCTGTACATGCCCATGGAACAGGTGAAGCGGTGCTTCCCCGGGGAGAGGGCCGCCACCTCGATGACCGTGTCACCCTTCCTGGGCAGGTTCCGTTCGACGCCCAGGCTGGGGAACACCACGGCGCTCATGCAGCCGTCGGCCCCCTCGCTGCGCATCACGAGGGTGGTGGGCACCCCGGCCCGGGCCGACAGGCGCGTCGGGGAGTAACCCTCGGAGCGCGCGATGATGACGATCCGCTGCGTCCCGTCCGCGGCCGGGGCGGCCGGCGCGGCGGCCCCGCCGCCGTCGTCGCCGGTGAGCGAAGACCACGCCGAGGAGGCCGTGACCGACGAGCCCCGCAGGACCAGCCCGGCGTTGACCGAGACCAGCCCGGCGACGATCACCGCAACGCCGGCCAGCATCGCCAGACGACCCCGCCACACGGTGGCCGAACGGCGAGCCGCATACCCGAGGACGGCGAAAAGCGGTGTGGTCCCGATCACGAAGGCGGCCATGACCGCCGCCCCCGAAGCGGGCGAGTCCGACGCCACCGCCAGGAACTCCATCGCCAGCGTCGCCCCACAGGGAATGAGCACCGTGGCGAACCCCAGCACCCCCGGGCCGAGCGCCCCGCTGAACCGGCCGCTCCGTCGGACCAACCGGCCCCAGGCCGGGGGTGGCCGAGGCACCAGGCGCCGGACGCCCGGTACGCCAAGGAGGTCGGCGGCGAGAACCAGCATGACCAGCCCGGCTGTGATCTGGAGCGTCGACCGGGTCCGGAACGACAGCTGCAACGCGCTGCCCAGCCCACCCAGGGCCGCTCCGAGGGCGACGTGGGAGAGCAACTTTCCGGCCAGGAAGCCCAGCACCGGCGCGGCATCGACGCCTCCACCGCCCGAGAGAGCAGGCCCCGTCCCGCCCGGGCCGGCAAGGGCCGGCTCGGGCTGGCGGCGGCGCGACACCACCGCCGCCAGGAGGCCGCCCTGAACCGCTGCGCAGGACGCCCCGCCGGCGAACAGCCCGGCGAGGAAGACGGCCCAGAGGCTCATGACCGAGGCCCGGGCGGAACGAACACAACATCAAGCGATGACCGCATCAACCGACGACCTCCTCGAGTCGGCGCGCCCACGGGCGCTGAACCGGCAGCCAGAAACGGAAGGTACGCGCCCGAAAATGGGCGCGCGCAGATCAGGCCGGGAACAGCTGGGGAGGTCGCTCGACGAGGTGGACCAGCAACCGGGCCCGCATGGGCCGGTGCCGGGTCCGGAACCGCACGCCGACCATGCTCGCCAACACGAGAACCGCGGCGGCCAGGACGGCCAGGCAGGTCATCGCCCCCAGGATGCCGAGAACGCACGTCTCGCACCAGGCCATCCCGCCCATGCCCATCATGATCGGCAGCCCGGTCACCAGGACCAGGACCACCAGGAGGATGAGAAGGGCGCGCCTCATGCCGTCGCCAGCATAACGCTCCTGGGTAAGCGGCAGCACTGCTGGTTACTACCCTTCGAGCTCGTCCCGCACCAGCTCGTTGGTCTCGGCGTCGCTCACCTCCATCCTTTTTGCACGGGCATGCTCCTCATGGACCGGGTGCTCGTTGCCGGGAGGGCTGAGGGTCCGGGCCGCGCCGCCCCTGCGCGAACCGGCACGAACCTCACCCTCGCGTCATAACCGGCGTATTTGGCGTTAACTAACGCGGCCTGTCACCCGCCAGCGTGATCCGGTGCATCACGCGGCGGTAGCCGTGGTAGTCGTTGATGGGGTTGTGCAGCGCGGCGCGGTTGTCCCAGAAGGCCAGGGAGCCCGGCTGCCACCGGAACCGGCAGGTGAACTCCGCCTTGACCTGGTGTTCCCACAGGAACTTCAGCAGCGGCAGGCTCTCCTTCTCGGTCCAGCCCTTGATGGACGCCGTGTGCGCGTCGCTGGTGTACAGCGCCTTACGGCCCGTCTCCGGATGCGTTCGCACCAACGGATGCTCGGCGGTCAGGGCCTTGCGCTCCACTCCCGCCGCCTTCATGCGGTCCTCGACGGTCTTGGAGGCCTCGGCCTTGGCCGACGAGCTGACGCCGATCAGGCCGTCGAGGGTCTCCTTGAGCCCGTCCGAGAGCGCCTCGTAGGCCAGGTACTGGTTGGCGAACATCGTGTCTCCGCCATAGGGCGGCACTTCGAGCGCCAGCAGCATGCTGCCCATGGGCGGCTCGGTCAGATAGGTCGTGTCGGAGTGCCATATGCCGCCGAAGTTGTTTCGCTCGTGCTCGAGCTTGATGACCGGCGTGACCAGCGGCGCCTCGGGCAGGCCGCGAAGTTGCGGGTACTCCATGGGTTCGCCGAAGAGCCGGGCGAACGCCACCTGCTGCTGGGGCGTGACCTTCTGGTCACGCAGGAAGATCACGAGATGGTCGAGCAGGGCCCGGCGGATCTCTTGGACCGCTTCGTCGTCGAGCGCACTTGCCATGTCGACGCCCTCGAGCTCGGCGCCCAAGGCGCCCGCTACCGGACGGACCTCGATGTGCCGATAGTCGGCCACGGCACGATGATCGCTCGTGGCGCGCGGCGGCGCCAGCTGTCGCTCCCGCCGCGTTCAGCAACCGGTGGCGCGACGCAAGGCGGCGCACACTTCGATCATCCGTTCGATGGGAAGCCGGGTCACCCGGGTGGTGAGCATCGCCTTCGGCACGACCCGGATGTTGTCGAGGCTGAGGGCGCACGGGCCGGGCATCCCGTCGTCCTCGTCCAGAGGAACTTCGCTCGGGATCCCCCGCCGCGTGCGGGTCGCCGGCACGACGAGGACCTTGCGGAGCAAGGGAATCGCCTCCGCGCGGGTGAGGACCAACGCCGGTCGACGGCCCTCCTCGGGGTGCTCGACCCACCACACCTCGCCCCGGTTCACCACGGCTCCTCGCCGATCATCTCCCGGGCGCTGCTCTCGGCCCAGCGGTCGAACTCCCGGTCGTCCGGGATGGTGCGGTACCCCTCGACGATCTGGCGGCCGACCTCGGTCTCGAGGTCGCTGCTCAGGTAGGCCTCGATCGCCTCACGAATGAGCTGTGACCGGGAGATGTTCCGTTCGCCGGCCCGCTGGTCGAGCAGGCTGAGCAGGCGATCGGAGAGCTGGACGAGCGTCTGGGTCCGGGTCATTGACCATAGGGTAGCATATGGTCCCCGAGCTCCCGTCCGGGCCCCCGATGGCGCTCGGCGCCGTCCGGGCCGGTCCTTCAGGCGCACCTGCACTCCTACCGCAGGTCAGGGGCCTCATCGGAGGCGTCGATGGTACGGTTCCGATCGTCTGGTCGGCCTGAGGGGGGGTCCGATGCAGCCGAAGACCAGGTACGCCAAGAGCGGGGGCGTGAGCATCGCCTATCAGGTCGTGGGCGACGGGCCGTCCGACATCGTCTTCATTCCCGGCTTTGTCTCGAACGTCGAGTTCTGGTGGGAGCTGCCCGGCACGGCCCGGATCTTCGAGCGGCTCTCCTCCTTCGCCCGGGTGATCCTCTGGGACAAGCGGGGCACGGGGCTGTCCGACCCCGTCGCCGATGTCCCCTCGCTGGACCAGCGGGCCGACGACATGATGGCGGTCATGGACGCCGCCGGATGTGAACGGGCGTCGTTCTTCGGGGTGTCCGAGGGCGGGCCCATGGGCCTGCTCTTCTCCGCTGCTCACCCGGAGCGCACCAACGCCCTCGTCCTCTACGGAGCCTCACCCAAGTTCAGCTCCGGTCCGGGGTGGGAGTGGGGCTGGAGTCCCGAGGAGATCACCTCCCGCGTCGACGAGATGGAGCGGGACTGGGGCGAGGGGGCTCTCCTCAGCCTCTTCGGTCCCAGTCAGGCGGACTCCGAAGAGGTGCGTTTCGCCTGGGGTCAGTTCCAGCGCCGAGGGGCCAGCCCGACCATGGGACGGACCGTCTACCAGGCGCTGTGCGAGATCGACTGCCGGGAGATCCTCTCCGCCATCACCGTGCCCACGCTCATCCTCCACGTCACCGGCGACCGCGTGGCCGACGTGAACGCCGCCCGGTACATGGCCAAGGGGATCCCGGGAGCTCAGATCGTCGAGTTCCCCGGTGACGACCACGTCCTCATCATGCTGGACCCGGACCCGATCGTCGACGAGATCGAGCAGTTCCTCACCGGGGTCCGCCACGAGCCCCAATCGAACCGGGTGCTGGCCACCGTCATGTTCACCGACATCGTCGGCTCGACCATGCGCGCCGCGGAGCTGGGCGACCACCGCTGGCGTGACCTGCTGGCCACCCACGACGCCGCCGTGCGCCGGCAGCTCAAGCGGTTCGAGGGCCGGGAGGTGAAGACGACGTGCGACGGCTTCCTCGCCACCTTCGCCGCCCCCAGCCGGGCCATCGCCTGTGCCTGTGCGGTGCGGGATGCCGTCCGCCAGGTCGGCATCGACGTGCGGGTGGGACTCCACACCGGCGAATGCGAGCTCATGGGCGACGACGTGGGCGGCGTGGCGGTGCACACCGGTGCCCGGGTGGCGGCCCTGGCCGGTGCGGGCGAGGTCCTGGTGTCGAGCACGGTCAAGGACCTCGTCGCCGGGTCGAGGATCTCCTTCGACGACCGCGGCACCCATGAGTTGAAGGGTGTTCCCGGGGAGTGGCGCCTCTTCGCCGTCACGGTGTAGCGCGCGGGAAGGCGGGCGTGCTCGTCTTCACCGACTGACTCCTCCCGTCCCCGCCCCTCCTACGCTCGCCGTCCATGGTCTTCCACCAGCCGGACTTCGGCGTCGACCTCCGGGCGGAGCTCGAGGCGGGGATGGCGGAGCACCGGGCCGAGGTCGACCGCATCGCCGCCGGGCCGTGGCCACCGACGTTCGAGGACACGATCGATGCCCTCGAGCGCGCCGGCGGGCGCCTGCACCTCGCCCAGCGGCTGTTCGAGGAGACCTCGGCGGCGCTTTCGACGCCGGCCTTCCGGGACCTGGAGGCGGAGCTGCTGCCCCGCCTCGCCGCCCACCGGGACGCCATCGGGCTCGACCCCCGGATCTTCGCCCGGATCACCGACCTGGTGGCCCGGTGCCCCGAGCTCGACCTCGACGCCGAACGGGCCTGCGTGCTCGACCGCTACCACCGCGACCTCCTCCGGGCCGGGGCGACACTCGACCCTCCCGGCCAGGCCCGGCTGCGGGCGATCAACGAGCGGCTGTCGGCCCTGACGGCGCGGTTCCGAACCAACCTCCACGAGGAGACGGCCGCGCTGGCCGTCCGGGTGGCGACCGAGGCGGAGCTCGACGGGCTCCCCCAACCGATGGTCGACGCCGCCCGGCGGGCGGCCGGCGGCGACGGCTTCGTGCTCAAGCTGTCCCTGCCCGC
>JBOGFE010000326.1:0-6751 GCA_050741935.1 Acidimicrobiia bacterium
ACGGCCGCAAGCTCGACGTGCTGGTCCGGGACGACGCCTGGGACGGCACCAAGGGCATGAACGCCGCCCGCGACCTGGTCGAGCGCCAGAAGGTGTTCGCCATCTGCTGCATCATGTCGGTCAACACGTCCGACCCCCTCACGCCCTATCTGGACGACAAGAAGGTCCCCCACGTGGGCGCCGACGGCTGGGGCGAGCCCCAGTACAAGGGCGAGTGGACCTTCCCGGTGTCGGCGTCCGCCGTGACCGAGGCCCACATGCTGGCCAAGTACCAGGCCGAGCAGCAGGGGGCCAAGCGGGTCGCCATCCTCTACATCAACAACCCCACCGGGCAGGCCTTCGTGAAGGCCTACGACCAGGTCATCAAGAAGTTCGGTGGCGAGGTCGTCTTCTCCCAGCCGGCCACCTTCGACGACCCCGGAACCACCACCTTCATCGCCCAGGCCCGGACGTCGGACATCGACACCATCTCCACCTACCTCGACCCGGGCATCTTCGCCCGCATGGTCCGGGAGGCGGCGGGCCAGGGCTACAAGCCCAAGAACGCCTTCTCCGGCGCCGCCGGCCTGTACTTCGGGGTGACGCCCAACTTCACCGGGCCCCACGCCGAGGGCACCATCGCCGCCACCCACTGGGTGACGACCGACACCGACACTCCCGGTGTCCAGGCCTACAAGGCGCTGGTCGAGAAGTACTACCCGAAGATCGACCACTCGACCTGGACCAAGGCCGGCTACGTCGGCGCCAACATCTTCGGCCAGACCCTCAAGGCCCTCGGGTTGAACGTCACCCGCCAGGGGGTCAAGGACTACATGGACAAGCTGGCCAACTTCGACAGCACCCTCGGCCCGACCCTGTCCTGGAGCCCGGGCAAGCACCGGGCCAACAAGACCATCTACCTGGCCCAGATCCAGCGTGAGGGCGACAGCTTCCAGTACAAGTACCTCGCCGGCCCGCTGGTCGACGAGTACGCCGAGTCCGACTAGCAACCCACCAAACGGCGATCCCAAACGGTTGACAGCCGGGGGCGGGGCAGGGGCCCCCGCCCTCCGGAGGAGCCGGGCGCAGGGACCCGGCGGGGAGAAGACATGGAGAAGCTGTTACAGACCCTGATCATCGGGCTCGTGTACGGCAGCCTCTATGCCCTCATCGCCATGGGGATCGTGCTGCTGTACCGGACGACCGGGGTGCTCAACATCGCCCACGGCGGCGTGGGCGTCTTCGCCGGGTTCATCGCCTGGGACCTGAACAGCCTCCAGGGCTGGCCCTACTTCCCGGCGCTCGCCCTGGGCGTCCTCGTGGCCATCATCATCGGGCTGGCCTTCGAGTTCCTGGTCGTCCGGCGCGTGCACAGCCCGGCCCTGGCCACGGTGGCCACGCTCGGGCTCTTCCTCGTCCTCCAGGGGTTCGTGTTCATCCCCCGGCGCTGGGGCAGCACCTGGGGCCAGGCGTTCATCTCCCCGGTGGCCAACCGGCAGGTCCGGATCCCCGGGGCCGCCTATTCGGTGAGCTACGACCAGATCATCCTCGTGGTCCACGTGATGCTGTTCTTCGGCGGCATCTACTTCATGCTGCGCAGAACCCGACTCGGCCTGGCCATGCGGGCCGTGTCCGACGACGCCGTGGCCGCCCGCCTGATGGGCATCCGCCAGCGGCTGGTGGCCCCCGTGGTGTGGGCCCTGGCCTTCGGCCTCTCGGGCCTCACCACCATGCTGCTGGCTCCGATCACCTTCCTCGACAACCTGTCGCTCACCGCCCTCACCCTCAAGTCGATCGCCGTGGCCTTCGTGGGCGGCCTGGTGTCGTTGCCCCTGACGGTGGCGGGAGCCATGCTCCTGGCCCTCCTCGAGGCGGGGACCGATCTCTACGCCCCCCGCATCGAGGGCCTGCCCCAGGCGTGGCCCTTCATCCTCATGCTGATCGTGCTCCTGGCCCGCTTCAGCCGGGGCACCAAGACCCTGGAAGACACGGCGGTGGCCGGAGCGTGACCGCCACTCGCGCCCTGCGGGCCAGGCCCGAGGAGCTCTCCGCGGGCAAGGCGCCGCCCCGCCGGCGGACGACCACCAACCGCCGGCTGGTGGCCCGGGCTCTGGGCTTCTCGCTCGGCGGCGGGCTCCTGCTGTTCCTGCCCTCGCTGACCAACTGGGCCGGGCCCGCCTACGCCATCGACTACGGCGTCATCATCGCCATGGTCGTCCTCTCCGCCGCCGTGCTCGGCTGGATCGGCGAGTTCTCCCTGGCCATCGTGGCCATGATGGGCTTCGGCCTGGTGGGCATCAACCTGCTCCAGGACGCCCAGGTCCCCTTCGTCTTCATCATCCCGGCGGTGGCCATCGGCTCCGTCCCCATCTCCCTCATCCTGGGCTGCTTCGCCCTGCGCCTCCGGGGTGTCTACTTCGCCATCGCCACCCTGGCCTTCGCCTACCTGGCCCAGAAGACCGTCTTCGAGACCATCCTGGGGGTCCAGGGCGGGTTCGGCGGCACCCAGTCGAGCACCATCACCCGGCCCGAGTACTTCGCCGCCAACGACTTCCGCTTCTACTACCTGCTGCTCGGGTCCCTCCTGGTGCTGGCCTGCATCTGCTGGGCCGTCAACCGCTCCCGCATCGGCACCTCCCTCACCGCCCTGCGGGAGTCGGAGATGGCGCTGTCGTGCCTGGGTCACTCGCCGGGGGCCTACAAGCTCTTCGCCATCTGCCTCTCGGGCGGGATCGCGGCGATCGCCGGCGCCTACTTCGGCATGCTCCAGGGGCTCGTCCCGGCCAACTACTTCACCCCCGGCCTGGCCATCCTCTACTTCGCCTACGCCGTGGTCGGCGGCCTCGGCTCGGTGGGCGGAGCCATCGGCGCCGGGATCTTCTTCGGGTCGATCCCCAAGTTCGTGGACAGCCTGGCCGAGGGTGAGCTGGTCGGCTACGAGCCCTTCTTCGTCGGTATCGCCCTGATCCTGGTGGTGCTGTTCCAACCGGGCGGGCTGGCCGCCATCGGGCACAAGCTCTGGGCCCGCATCGAAGGGCCGCCCCCTCTGACCGAGATCGACGTGACCGACGCCGCCCTGGCCGCTACCACCGTCGACTGGGCCCAACCCGCCGAGGCCGGCGTGGCCGCGGGGCAGCCATGAGGATCCGGCGCTTCCACGAGGCCTTCGGGCCCGAGTCCCGCCGCCGGGCGGCCCGGTTCATGAGCGAATCCGGCCGGGAGCTGCGCTGGTCCAACGGCAGGAACGGCCACACCGTCCCCGTGCTCGACCCGGCCAAACTGGAGCGGTTCTCTCCCGCCCGCGACCGGGTGGCCGGCATCCTGGCCCAGAGCGGCGGGACCTTCGCTCCCAAGCGCGTCGAGCGCCGTGAGATCCTCTCGGTCACGGGCCTGTCCATCCACTTCGGCGGCGTCCGGGCCCTGGAGGGCGTCGACCTCACCGCCCGCACGGGGGAGATCGCCGGGGTCATCGGCCCCAACGGGGCGGGCAAGACCACGTTCTTCAACTGCCTGTCGGGCCTCCTCACCCCCGACGCCGGCGAGATCGTCTTCGACGGGCACCGGCTGCGGGGCGCTCCCGCCCAGCGGGCCCGCAAGGGGCTGGGCCGAACCTTCCAGACCCCCCGGCTGTTCCGCAGCCTGTCCGTCCTCGACAACCTCAACTTCGGCTGCCGGGCCGCCGACGCCGCCGGGCGGACCTACGTGTTCGATCCCGGAATGCACCGCCTCACCCATACGCAGCGGGCCGAGCGCATCGCCGCCATGGTCGGCTTCCGGGCCCCGCTGACCGTGCCCGCCGGGAGCCTCCCCTTCGGCGACCTGCGCACCGTGGAGCTGGCCCGGGCGCTGTGCGGCGCCCCCTCGCTGCTCATGCTGGACGAGCCCGCTTCCGGGCTCGACGTCTCCCAGGCCGAGGACTTCGTCAGCCTGCTGCGGACCCTCTCCGACCTGGGCCTGGCCGTGCTGCTCATCGAGCACGACATGAGCCTGGTGATGGGCATCTGCAACCACCTCACCGTGCTCGACTTCGGCCAGGTGATCGCCGAGGGCAACCCGGCCGAGGTGCAGGCCAACGAAGCGGTCATCGAGGCCTACCTGGGGAGGACGGCGTAATGCTCGAGGCCCACAGCCTCTCCGTCTCCTACGGGCCGATCCGGGTCCTGTACGGCATCGACCTGACCATCGGCGACGGCGAGATCGTGGCCCTCATCGGACCCAACGGCGCCGGCAAGACCTCGACCCTCAACGCCCTGGCCGGGCTGCTGCCCCGCGAGGGCGCGGTGGTCCTCGACGGCGAGCCGCTGCCGCCGGTGGCCGAGGAGGTCGTGCGCCGGGGGCTGGCTCTCGTACCCCAGGGCCGGCGGGTGTTCCCCACCATGAGCGTGGAGGAGAACCTCCTCATGGGGGCCTACAGCAAGGGCGCCAGATGGAACGGGGCGGCCAAGCGCTTCGCGCCCATCTACGACATCTTCCCCGTGCTGGGCGAGCGGCGGCGCCAGGACGCCGGCAGCCTGTCCGGGGGCGAGCAGCAGATGCTGGTCATCGGCCGGGCACTGCTCTCTGAGCCGAAGATCATCCTCATCGACGAGCTGTCGCTGGGCCTGGCCCCCAAGATGGTCCTGACCCTGCTCGACACCATCCGCCGCTTCAACACCGAGTTCGGTACGGCCTGCCTGCTGGTGGAGCAGGCTGCCACCGCCGCGCTCCATATCGCCACCTCCGCCTACCTGCTCCAGCGGGGCGAGGTGGTCTACCACGGGCCGGCCGACCGCCTGCGCGACGACGTCGACGTCCTGCGCAG
Organism: Acidimicrobiia bacterium; assembly: GCA_050741935.1. Lineage (GTDB taxonomy): Bacteria > Actinomycetota > Acidimicrobiia > IMCC26256 > BP-133 > CAWBJP01. The sequence continues at coordinate 4,781 of JBOGFE010000326.1, forward strand.
CGCCTACCTCGGCCACTCCAGCTCAACCAGCCCGGCGCTTCGGAGGTGACCGTGCGACGAAACCTGCTCATCTTGGCCGTGCCCTTCGCCCTGCTGGTCCTGCTGCCCTCGGCGGCGGCCCAGGAGCAGGCCGATCCGGGCGGGTTCCACGGCTTCGCCTCGTTCGAGACCCGGGCGCAGGGCCAGGTGGCCGAGCTCACCGGGTACCTCAACGCCTTCCGGGAGGACAACCGGATCATGGGCGCCATGTCCGAGATCAACGGTCCTCCGGCCAACTCCCGCAACTACGCCGCCATGGTCCAGCGGGGTGAAGGCGCGACCTTCATCTACGGCGTCATCGGCGGCGGCGGCGGCGAGCGGGGAACGCTGCCCGACCCGCCCCCGGGCGAGGCCAACGCCTTCTACCCCACCGACCCGCCGGAGATGACCGTCGGCGGTCCCGTCGCCTCGGGCACCAACCAGGTGCTCGACGGCAAGTTCCACGCCAAGGCCACCGAAGTACCCACCGGCCGGTCCGAGGCCACCGGCTTCAAGCTCTTCGCCTCGGGCTTCTTCACCGCCCAATCAGCCACCGTGGTGTCCCACACCGAACCGGTGGAGGGCGGGATCCAGGCCGAGAGCGTGACCGTGCTGCGCCAGGTGGAGGCCGGCCCCCTGCTCATCCAGACGCTGGTGTCCCGGGCCATGGCTTTCGTTCCCTCCCAAGGGGGCGAGCCCACCGGAATCGCCTCCACCGTGGTGGAGGGGGCCACCGTCGGCGGCCAGCCCGTCCAGATCACCGACCAGGGCGTCGTCGCCAGCGAGGAGCCCAGCTCGCTGAACCAGGAGGCGGTCAACAAGGCCTTCGCCGACGGCGGGTTCGAGCAGGTCCGGCTGCTGCCCTCCAGCGCGGTGTCGTCGGACGAGGGCCAGGCCGTCTTCGCCGACGCCGGCGTGCTCGAGTTCGTCAAGCAGGACCAGGCGTTCGGGGCCTCAAACCCCCAGGGGTTCTCCGGCGGGGGCTTTGCCTTCGGCGGGGCCACCGCCGGGATCTCAACGGTGCGCTGCTTCCCGGACTGCCCCGAGGGCCTCGGCCTGCCCGACGACCCGGTGTCGGGTGACGGCGACATCCCCTCGCTCCCCGCTGATTCCAGCGACCCCGAGAGCTCGGGCACCGATCCCTCCTCTGCCTCCGGCGATCCGTCGTTCGCCTCGGGGGTGACGACCACCCCCGTGGACGCCGGCCTGTCCACCGACGCCGGCTCCGGCCTCTCCTACGCCGCAGACAACTACCTGAGCGGCGGGGGGCTCTCGCTGCCCACCGGCCCGTCGCTCGACTACAGCTCCACCACGGCGTACACGCCGCCCGATCTGAACACCGCCACCGGAGGGGCCCAGCAGGCGGCCGCTCCGTTGGTGAACCAGCAGGTCGCGCTGGCCTCTTCGGGCCTGGGGCCCGAGGAGGCGGACTGGGTCCGCGACCTCTACCTCGGCGTCGGCGTGGCCGCCGGCGTCCTCTTCGTTGGATCGCGCCTCGCGCAGGCGTTCAGGTAAACCGTCCGCGTACAGGAAGGAAGCGAAGGAAGAATGGAACGACTGCTGCGAGACCACACCCGGCAGCTGGTCGGGGGCGCCCTTTCCGTGGCGGCCCTGGTGGTCCTGCTCATCGGCTACGCCAACATCCGGGACGAGGTCCAGGTGGCGGCCATGATGCCCTACGTCCTCACCGGCGGCGTCGGCGCCCTGATCCTGACCGGGCTCGGCATGGTCGTGATCCGGTCCCAGGACGACAAGGCCATCCTGGACCGCGTGGGCGAGCTGGAGACCACCAACGACGAGCTGCGGGAGCGGGTCGACTACCTGACCCAGCTCCTGGAGGCCGCCCTGCTGCCCGACGAGGCCAGCGCCCGGCCCCGGACGGGCAAGGTCGTCACCGGCCAGACCTCTTAACCCAATCCACCTCGGATCGGTGGAGAGACGCCGGGGTCACCG
>JBOGFE010000327.1:0-9146 GCA_050741935.1 Acidimicrobiia bacterium
CATCGAAGTCGACGTCTGCCCAGCGGAGGGCCAGTACCTCACCCTGCCTGAGGCCCGAGGTCAACGCCAGGGTCCACAACGGCCCGTAGCGCTCCTCCTGGGCGGCGGCCAGGAGCTTGCGGGCCTCGGGGGCGGTAACCACGTCCAGGGCCTTCCTACGGGGCGCTGGGGCCGTCACCCGGTCGGCGGGGTTGCTGGTGAGCAGTCCCTGGCGCACAGCAGCCCGGAGGGCCATCCCGAGCACCTGATGACTCACCTGGGCCGTGCGGAGGGACAGGCCCTTGTCCAAGATGCCCTTGGTCATCGAGGCGAAGTCCGGCGGCCGCACCCGGTCGAGCTTGCGGTGACCAAGGGCGGGCCTCACGTAGTAGTCGCACACCCGCTTGTAGTGCGCCAAGGTGTTCGTGGCCACCCGGTGCTCAGCCTCGGCCAGCCAGAGGTTGAGCCAGGCGTCAACCGTCGGCGCTGTGCCATGGGGCACATTGCCCGCCGCCGCCTGGGGCAGCAGCACGGTGAGCTTCTCTGCCACCTCACGGCGGGTGCGCCCGTAGATGACCTTCCGCTTGCGCTTGCCGTCGTGCCAGCCGAGATCGACAGCGGCGCACCACCTGCCGTCAGCCCGTAGGTAGACCCCGCCCTCGCCCCTGCCCCGTCGCTTCGTTGATGTAGCCATAAACAAGAGGTTCGACAGCGACCGACGGATTCCTTAGCTGGCCGAGGGAGGTTCGCCTACTCCTGGCCCCGCAGGCGGCGGATGTAGGCGTCCAGGGCCTCCCTGGGGATGCGCCGGGCACTACCGATCTTCACCGACTCCAGTTCCCCGGCGTTGATGGCGTCGTAGACCTTGTCCCGCCCGACCTTCAAGGCCCTGGCCACGTCGGGCACGGTGAGGAACAACGGCTTCTCCACCCTGGCTACCACTCTCGCCTCCGTCGTCATACGTCGCCATATGTCGTTAGACGACCAAGAGTGGGGGTGGCCGTGGCTCGCAGTCAAGGCGGCGTATTCACGGTATACGGAGAGTGAAACACCCTGTTGCCGGACTATCGATGCCTCGCCACTGCGAGTGAAACCGGCTGTCCTCGCTGGGTATTCGAGCATTGACCCTGCGACAATTCCGCCGGGACAAGCGAAGGCCCCCTGCCAGGGGGGCCTCGCACTACGGAGAACCAGTCGGGAACCAAACCACATGAAGCCGCACCCGACCAAAGGAGCAACTCCGTGAGTGAGCATACACCGTGAACTGCGAGCGTCGGCTGCTCTCAAAGATCGTCGTAGGAGGGGAGATCGAATTCGTCATCAAGGCGGGGATCACCCCGGGAATGTTTGAAGACCAGACGTACAGCCAGGTCTTTGCCTACATGCTCGACTTCTTCCAGCGACATGGGGAGGCCCCGTCAACGGAGGCGCTGAAGCGCAACTATCCGTGGTTCTTGGAGGTCGAGGGCGAGGAGGCGTTCCACGCCCCCGACCCGCTCGCCTTCTATGTGGAGGAGGTACAGCGCTCATACCGTTATGCCCTCGTCCACGATGCCATCACCGAGGCGGCGGCCTTCATGAAGCGGGGCGAGGTCAACGATGCGTGGAAGGTCATGCAGAAGCTGGCGGAGCAGTGTCCAGCGTTCTCGGGCGGCCTCACCTTCGATGTTGTGAGAGAGGCCACCGGCGACCGGGGCGTGCCCTGGCTCTGTTCGCCCTGGCTCGCCCTCGGAACGGTGACCGAGGTGACCGGCAAGGTGAAGCAAGCCGGGAAGACCACGTTCGTGCTCGACATGGTCCGGGCCATCCTCGACGGCGGGACGTTCCTCGGTGCCCGGGCCGTGAAGACCAGCGTTGTGCTACTGAGCGAGCAGAACGAGACCTCGCTCAGGGCAAGCCTCCGTCGTGCGAACCTGCTCGGGCGTGAGGAGCTTCAGGTCAGCTACTGGGCGAAGTCCAGGGGGACACCCTGGCCGGGAGCCGTGGCGGCGGCTGTCGCCCATTGCGAAGCGGTTGGGTCTGACGTGCTCATCGTGGACACGCTTTCCCAGTGGGCGGGCCTGCGTGGCGACGGCGAGAACGATGCCGGTCGTGCCATGGAAGCCATGGGGCCGCTCCTGGCCGCCGCTGCGGACGGGCTGGCGGTGGTGGTGGTGCGACACGACCGCAAGAGCGGCGGGGCCGTAGGCGACTCCGGTCGTGGTAGCTCGGCTTTCGCCGGGGCGGTTGACACGGTCCTCAATATCCGGCGTGACCCGTCCTTCCCAGATACCTACAGAGTGCTCAGGTGCCTCTCCCGGCTCGATGGAGTGCCGGAAGAGACCGTGGTCGACTGGGACGGCGATCACTACACCCTCGTTGGTGACATGGGCACGATCAAGGCCACGGAGAGGGCCGAGGAGATCCAGGGGAAAATCCTCGCTTTGATGCAGTCGAAGCCGGAGAGGGAATGGTCACTGTCCACTATCCGGGCAGAAATTCGCAGGGGCACCGACGTCACCAAGAAGTCCCTCGATGATCTGGTTGAATCGAAGCGAGTTCGGAGGTTTGGAAATGATGCCAGGCCCAAATACGCCCCATCAGCGTGGGGTGCGGCGTAATCGTCTTCAGTCCGTTACTACTTGGACCCGTAACAACACCAGAAACCGACTGAGCGACTCTGTAGGGGGTTCAGTCGGTCGGTTTGATTCGTTGAATCGACCGACCGACGGATCTGGGTAGTGAGTACGACCGTCGGTTTCGAATATGAAGCGCTGTGCCAACCCAATTTGCCAGGGATGAGTTCCCCTCGGCGCTCGGTCAGATCGGGCCTAGTGCACGAAGCGTTGCCTACGACGGCGCTGGGAGGACCGGAGAAGGCCAACACCCCAGGAAGGTCGTGCGCCCGGTCCGGGCCTGGGAGATCGCCTCTGCCAAGGCACCGTCTGGTCCACTGCCCTGCTCATGGGGGCGTGGTCTACCCCTGGGTCCTGGTCCGGCCAGCCCGAGCCAGGCCCTTAAAGGGGCTCTTCTGCTTCATCCGTGGGTTGATCCACCACCTCCGACTTGAGCGCGACGAAGATGGATTCCAGGTTGGGTGAGGAGGTCGGGCGTGGGCGCTGCGGGACGGAACCAGCGGTGCGGGTGCGGAAGCGGCCGGAAGGCCAAGCGTTGCTGCGGTGTCCGGCGAGGTCCCTCAGAATCCGACCTCGCCCGGGCGTTCCTTGCCGGCCACCTCGTCCCGGCTGCCCGGGTCCTCGGTGGGTGCTGTGGTGGGGAGGTCGGCGACCTCCAGGCGGAGATGCTCGCGCTGCCGACGATCGACACCGGGCTCCAACTCCCGCTTCCCCGGCTGTTGACGCCGGATGTCGACCGGCTTCTGGTGGCCATCGAGAACGGCGACCTCGACGAGATCGACGACGCCCTCCCTGCGGTCCTGGCCCGGGTGGACACCCCTGTGGCTCGGGCCGAGCTGGCTCGGGTTCTGCTCGTGCTGCGCGACCGGGGCCGTGTCGAACCCAAGGTGGCCGCCGTCGCCCTCATCGAGCTGGCCACCCCGAGGCTGCGACGGCTCATGAGCTCGGCCCTCCTCCAGGCCGCTGGCGTGGCTCTGGGAGACGTCGCCACCCCCAGCGGCTTGTTGGTGGCCGGCTGAGGGATCCGCTCGGATCAGGCCCGGCCCGGCAGCGGCGGGCATAGGCCGCCGAGGTCGAGCATGGCGAGGGCCACCAGGGCCTCGGGTGAGCGGAATCCGAAGGCGATGCGGGTCAGGAGGCGCAGCTTGGTGTTGACGCTCTCGACCCTGGCATTGGACAGGCCGTGGTGGAGGGCGGCCTCGATGCCGGCCCGGTGCTCGGCGATGGCCCTGGCCAGCTTCACGAAGGCGGGGATGCGGCATCGCCGTGCCCACTTCAGCCACCCGTCGAGAAGGGCGACGCCGTCCGCTCCCTTGAGGGCGAAGACCAGCCTGAGCTGCTCTTTGAGCAGGTAGGCGCGGTAGAGACGCTTGTTGGTCTGGGCGATGGAGGCGAGCTTCGCCTCCTGTCGGGCGGTGAGGTCACCGGGGTTCTTCCACAACGCATAGCGGGCGCCTTTCAGGTCCTTGGCCACCGCGTGCTGACCCTGCTGGCGGGCCGCGTTCCACACCTCCCGGCGTACCTCGTCGAGGGCCTTGGTCGCCCAGGCCACGATGTGGAACGGGTCAAGGCATAGCTCGGCGTTGGGGCAGCGGGTGCCGACCACGTTGGCGATCCACTCGGCCGCGTCGGCGCTGACCAGGGTGATCGCGCCGCAGCGCTCGTCGCCCAGTCGGTCGAAGAACTTGCCCAGGGTCTTCTGGTCACGGCCGGGATGGGCCCACAGCAACACCCCGGTGTCGTGGTCGACCACCACGGTCAGATACTTGTGGCCCCGCTTGTAGGAGATCTCATCGATGCCGATGCGGCGCAGGCCGGCGAAGCGGTCGGTCGCGGTCTCGGCGTCGGCCACCACCCGGGTCACGATCGATCCCACCGTGCGCCACGCGACCCGCAGCAACTCGCGCACCGCCGACTTCGAACAGTGGGTCACCAGCCATGAGCAGGTGTCATCAAAGGCGTAGGTGTGACCGGCGCCATGGCGGGCCCACGGAACCTGGGCCACGACCACGCCGTGGTCCTTGCAGCGCACCCGGGGCGAGTCCGCCTCCAGGAAGGCCCGGATCGTCCCCAGATCGAGCGTCCGCCACCGCCGCCGTCCCTGCCCTCGGTCGTAGCCCGGCGAGCGTTCCCCGCACTCGCCGCACCGGCGCTTCGTCGCCTTACGAGGGCGAACCGCCACCACGATGCAGTCGTCGTCCTCGTCGAACTCAACGCCTTCGACGACGGCCTTCCCGACCCCCAGCAGCCGAGCCCATAGTCTTGCCGATTGCACGCCGTTCTCCTCCCCGCGATCCAGCCTTCGAACAGCCGGAAACGTAGGTAGGGGGCGGCGTGCACCCGCGGATGGTCTACTCAGCCGCCCACGGAACGGTCACAAGAGCCAAAGAACGGGTCACTGTGGACCCTCCCCGGTCCCCGGCGCCTGGTCGGCCACCTCACCAACGACGTGGCGGAGGGCCGATCAGTCCTGCTCGTCTGCCCGAACGAAGGCTTCCCAGCCATCGATGGCGCTGTGGAGGAGGTCGGCGGGGGCCTCGAAGTCGTCGACCTCTCCTCCAGCGAAGTGCTGGCGACGTCGGTCAGCTCTGCGCCCGGCGACGTCCGTGGGGTGTCGGAGACGGCCATCGCCGTCTGGGAACACCTCGATCTGGCCACCCAGGGCGGAGAACGCCGCGATGTCACCTCCCTCGCCCGGCATCCGGCGTTGGGGCGTCGCCTTCTCGTCCTCGATGCCCGCACGGAGGGGCCAGACACGGTAGCCATGATCGCTCGCTTCCTGGCGGAGTTCGCCTCGGCGACCAAGGAGCTTCCCCGGTATCAGCGGACTTCGTGGCTGGTCTGCGTGGCCCCGCCCAACGACGACATGGGGGCGATCGCCTTCGACGGGGTATTGCCGCACCCCGACGTGACCCTCGCCGTCCGGTGGTGGTGGGGGGTGCTGGGGCCGCTGGACGTGGCGGTCTGGGTGGATGACCGGGTCCGATCGAGACCGGTGGAAGAAGCAGTGGAACTGGCGGTGGCCGAGGTGGCCGGACCGGATCTGGCCCTGGCGGAGGAGCTGCTGGTTCGGTGGGACGGGACGATGTCCGGCCTCGACCGCCTGGTGGCACGGTGGACCGACGCCAACCCCCATCTGGCCAAGCTCCCTTCCGGCGGCGACGAGAGGGCGGGACCGCGTCCTCCGGCGGGTCTCCTCGCCGCTTGGGCCGCCGGAGCGGTCGAGTCGTGGTCGGGACAGCTGCGCCGGCACGTCTGTGCGGAGATGGCGGACGATGGGGAGGCGGCCCGCACGAGAGCGTGGCTGGCGCAGGTGGCCCGGGTCTTTCCACTCATCGAACGGGAGCGCACCCGCCTCGCCGCCTGGGTGGCCGACCGGAGAGCTCGCCCGGCGCCAGGCTGGGAGACGGCCGATCTCGGCGCACTTGAGATCGGCGAACTCTACCGGTGGATGGGAGCCCATCACTGGGTGACATTCTCGCCAAAGCGGCGGGCGTTGCTTCGCTGGCTCCGGGACGCCAGAAACGATCTGGCTCACCGAGAGCCTTTGGAACCCGCGTCCCTTCGGGAGGGCCAGAAGCGCATCATCGATGATCGCCGCGACGGATAGAACCGGGCGGACGGCGGCAGGTCTCTCAACCCCCTTGGGGCCCGCCGGGAAACTACTTGGTTGTAGTTCGTGGTTTGCGTGGTGGCGTCGCGGTGCGCACGGTGTAGTTCCAGTCGCCGTGGAAGGCGTGCTTGGTGAGGGGCACGGCGGCGAGTTCGGCGTCGCTGACCTTGAGGCCCGTGGGGTAGTAGCCCCGGTCGAGTTCGGCTCGGACCTTGAGGCCGGTTCGGGTGGTGGTGGCTCCGATGAGGTCGACGACGACTTGGTGGCTGGTGAGGGGCCGGCCCCGCCAGTTCACGGAGATGGCCGAGAACAGGCGGTGCTCGACCTTGTTCCACTTGGAGGTGCCGGGCGGCAAGTGGCACACCGTGATCTCGAGACCGGTCTCGGCCGCCAGCTTGGCCAGTTCGGTCTTCCAGAGCCGAACCCGGTAGCCGTTGGAGCCGCCGGCGTCGGCGGTGATACAGAGCCTCTTGGCCGTGGGATAGGCGGTGGAACCCACCGTCTCCCACCAGCGGCGGATGGTCTGGACCGCGAAGGCGGCGGTGTCGTTGTCGTCGCCGACCCCGACCCAGCCTTCGTTGGCGCCGAGGTCGTAGATCCCATACGGGATGGCCTTGCCCACCTCGGGGTCGGGGAAGTCGTGCACGTCCACCCGCACCGGGCGCCCCTGAGGCTGCCACTCCTTGCCCCCGTTGGAGACCTGACCGACGAGCTCTTTCTTCTTGGTGTCGACGCTGACCACCGGCTGGCCGGCGGCGAGGTGTTCCTCCACCTGCCCGTTCAGGTAGCGGAACTGGGCGTCGCGGTCCTCGTGCTGGGCGCCCTCGCGCTCCTTGGCCGTTCCCTGGAGGGAGTAGCCCATGGCGTGGAGCAGGCTCCCCACGGTGTCCGGACTCACCTTGTGGCCCATGGCGACAAGGGCGTCCGCCAACTGCGTGGTGGACTTGCACGTCCAGCGCAAAGGGCACATCGGGTCTCCTCGCGACTCCGGCTCGACCAGGTCATCAAGGTCCTGAAGCAGCGTGCGGTCCCTGTCGATCAGGCGGGGCCGCCCTCCTCCCGGGCGACGCACCCGCTCAGAGGACTCCACCCCGGCGTCGACCGCACGGGCACCGTCCTGCACCGTCGACCGAGACATCCCCGTCGCCGTGGCCACCGCCGCGATCCCGCCCCGCCCGGCAGCCCGAGCGAGCGCCCCGGCCAGAATCCGCCGCTGCCGCTCGTCAAGATGCGGCATCACCACCGAGCACACCGACCCCAGCGCACCCTCGGTGATCTCCACACGCCGAGCCTACTGCGCCAACACCCCTTCCGCGCGGATAGTTATCCGGCGGACCCTTATTGGATGAGGCCTTGCTGCAAGCCGGGAAATGGGGCCGCCCAGGATGGCCGCTCAGATGGCTTCCTCGCGACCTGCGATAAGACGCGCGAACGCGCACGATGCCGGGACGTCGGCCACTGTCTCCGGAAGTCGGGCAACCCAGCGCATCGACTCGACTCCAGCGGTCGGGACTGGCGCGGGTACAGCGTCTGGCGGTAGTTGTAGAAGCGAACCTCGCGCAGCTCTCGCGTCGAAGACGACCGAGTCCAGGAGCTCCGGAGCACATCGGGTTGCTTCCATCACGATCCGGCGTACTCGGATGCGTTCCTCGGCGCCGAGTGCGCGACACACTTCCTCGAACAGCGATTTCGCGGTCGAGCCGACAGACACTGGTCGCAACTGAACCGACACGTACGTGGTGCACACGCCGGGAACTGGATCCAGCTGGCCCGAAGAGAACTCATGCCTCCTCTCTGCCGACGCTGTCGTCTTCACCTCAAGTCGCTCGCCCTCAAAGCTGAAGTCGAACGTCTCGTATGTCCTCGAGTGCCACCGCGCTGCCATCGCAGGAACATCCACCGATTGGGCAATCACGAACAGTTCGCCGGCGACGCCAAGCTCGGACTCCCGGCTCGCACCCGCGCGCAGCCCCGACTCGAAAAGCCCACGCAACGAGTTCACCGCGTCGCCCAAGTCCGCAGGCGAAACGTGGACCAGGTCAGCAAGCCCCGAGAAGATGGCCGCCAGTGCTAGTTGGGCGTCGGGTTCATTGAGGAGCGGCCAAGCCCTCAAGACCGCAACATCCTCAAGCGTGCTGCCGGTCGCCTCGTCGACGAGACGGGTCCACGGCGAGAAGGCAACTTGATCGGTCCGGAACTGGAAGGCACGGGGCTGGCCCGGGCCCACGAACACGTAGGACGTGTCGCCACCCCTACCGACGCCGAGCCGCCGCTGGAAATCAACAGACTCGAGGCGGATCTCATCCGGGGAGCCGGAATCCGGAGTCACGGAGGATGAGAGTGCTGAGAGCAGCGATGCGTATGAGAAGTTCACGTTGTGGTCGCCGCCGTCCCAACGGCCCTCACTGCGAATCCGTCAGGCATCAGGACGCTGACGGCCAGGCCGCAGGCGACATCGACACCGTCGCTTCGAGCGGCCAAGGGTTCGAGCAAGACAGTGACAGCGTCGTACCCGAGCTCTTGAATCGGTCTTCGCTGCGCATCACCGATGTGCGGTACGTAGAGTGCAGCCGAATCGAACCACTGCGCTTCGCGGAACCCTGATTGCGGGCTGAACGCGCCGCGCCAGATGTCGAAGCCATCGTTAGGTACTGGTCCGCCCAGCGCACGGCCCGGGAGTCCTTCGAGGGGCGGAGGCGTCCCGCGTGCAGCGGTTTCGATCACGCTATCGCCGCGGAGGAATACCGCGACAGGAATATCCGCCAAGCCAAGTTCTCCGAGGACAGGGTTAAAGAGCTCAGTCGCCACCTCCCTTCTTGCGTCGTCCCTCCCCGAAAACATCAAGGTCGACAGGAGCACTCGCACATTGACGGCATCCGTGGTGATGAGCGCCCACTCACCCGAGAATCCGACAGCGACGTTGTGGGTCTGTGTCCAGT
>JBOGFE010000328.1:0-3850 GCA_050741935.1 Acidimicrobiia bacterium
CCTCCGGGGCCAGGGTCACCAGGCGCACGGTGCCGCCGTCCAGGAGCCGGCCGGCCTCGGCGGCGTCCGGCGGGCGGATGGCGGCGGGGTCCTGGGCCCCGCAGCGACCCGAGCTGATCCAGGGGCCCTCGAGGTGGGCGCCGAGGATGGTGGCGCCCCCGTCGACCACGCCGGCCACCACCGCGATCGCCTTCACCGCCGCGGCCAGGTCCGCCTCGGGCGCCGACCAGGTGGTGGGCAGCATGGAGGTCACACCGTGGGCGGCGTGGAACCGGGCCAGGTGGCGGAGGGCGTCGGCGTCGGCGTCCATGGTGTCGGCCCCGTCGCCGCCATGGACGTGCACGTCGATGAACCCGGGCAGCAGCCGGGCGCCGGCGCCGTCGACCGCTTCGGCCGCCGGGCCCGTCCCCGCCGGCGGGTCTCCCGGACCCAGCGCCTCGATGCGCCCGCCCCGGCACCACACCCACCCCGGATCCCATACGCCTTCTGGGGCGCACACCCGGGCACCGGCGATGAGCAGATCGGCCACAGCCACCGGCCGGGAACGCTAGTGGGCCGCCGCGCCGGCGGCGGGAGACCCCGGAAGGTGCGAACTGTGCTTCCGCAGCGACCTCCCAGGTCCTTCCCGAAGCACAGTTCCCATCACGCGCCGATCGGTCGGCCGTCGGCCGCCCTCTTCCGGCCGGCACCGGCGGCGCGAACCAGACAGATCCGGCCGGGCGGGAACGCTAGCCACTCCTCATGGTGAGAACGGGCCCGAATGGGTAAGGTCCGCTCGTCCCCGCTGGGAGGAGTCCACGATGGCGCCCGAGCCCATCCCCGAAGCCGACGCTCAGGAGCAGAGCCTCCCCGTCGGCCGTCCGGAGGAGCCCGAGCTCGACGAGATCCCTCCCGACGTGCCCGAAGCCGACGCCCTGGACCAGGCCCGGCCCCTGGCCGAGGCCCTCGCGCGCATCCCCCGCCTGCGACCCGACGTGCCCGAGGCCGATGCCATCGAACAGGAAACGCCGGCGGACGGGGACGAGGACGACGACCGGCGCTGAAGACGCCGGCGCTCAGGCGTCCCGGGGGACACCCCCGAGCCCCCGGGCGCCGGCCACCGACGGCCTGACCTCTCCCAGCCGGGCGAAGGAGCCCAGCACCTGGTCCTGGTCATCGGCCAGGTGGCGGACGACCACCTCGGTGAAACCCATGGCGGCATAGCCGGCGAAGCGCTCGGCCACCGCCGCCGGCCCACCCACCACACAGGCGGCGGGATCGAAGCCCCGGTAGCCCCGCTCCAGCACCGGGCCGGCCACGGCGGCGGCGTCCTTGTCGTCCGCCCCCACATGCACGTCCCGGCGGAGGGCCACCGCCGCCGGCACCCGGCCGTGGGCCTGGCACCGGTCCCGGTAGGCACCGATCAGCCGGGCGGCCTCGTCGTCGGTCGCCTCCGGACCGGCCAGCCACCCGTCCCCCAGCCGGGCGGCCCGGTCCAGGGCGGCGGGGACGTGCCCGCCGATCCACACCTCGACGGGCTCCGCCGGCACGGGCGCCACCCGGACCCCGTCGACCTCGTCGCCGGCCAGGAGCCGGCGGATGACGGCGAGGTTGGTCTCGAAGACTGACGGCCGGGTCCGCAGCGAGGCTCCCAGGGCGGCGAACTGCAGCTCTCCCCCGCCGATGGCGGCCTGGAGGATGAACCGGCCCCCGGCGATGGCGGCCAGCGTCGCCACCTGCTCGGCCACCAGCACCGGCGACCACAGGGGCAGCAGGAAGAGGGCGCCGCAGGCCCGGTCGCCCCACTCCGCCAGCAGGCGGCCGAGCATGGGTGAGTTCTGGTAGTAGGACCGCGGCCAGGTGGCGTGGTGGTCGCCCACGAAGAGGGCGTCGAGGCCCGCCTCCCGAGCGGCCCGGGCCCGCTCGATCATCCAACGGGCGCCCTGGCGGGGGTCGTCCACCGGGTAGCCGCTGCGCAGCGACACGCTGATCCGCATCAGGACCTGCGAAGCAGGGACGGGCGGCTGGGGCTGGGGTCCCCAGCCCCAGCGCGATGAGCCGCCAGGCGAAGAGCAATCACCACCGTGGGCCAATCTAGGCTGTACCCTCGAATGACAACCGTGTGATTCTGGGGGGGACAGGTGGACGTGGGCAACGACGACGCAACGGTGCGTTTCGAGCCGTGCGAGACGTTCTCGGCCGGGGCCGACCCGACCGCGGGCTCCTGTTCGGCCTGCGGCTGGCTGGAGGAGGACCACTGGTTCGCCGAGCTGGATCGGCACCGGACGGCGGCTCGCCCGCGGCGGGAGGTCGCCCTCACCGGCTCGGTCTGACCTCTAACCTCGGGCCGTGCCCGAGCTACCGGAGATCGCCGCCCTGGCCGAGCGCCTGTCCAGCCGGTTTCTCGGCGCGCCCCTGGCCGGGGTGACACCCCTGCAGTTCTCGGCCCTCAAGACCGTCACCCCCGGCCCCGAGACCCTGTTCGGGACGCCGGTGGGCCGGGTCGGCCACCAGGGCAAGTTCCTCGTCTTCGAGTTCGACGGGCCCCGCATCCTCATCCACCTCTCCCAGGGCGGGCGGGTCGAGATCGAGGACCCGGCCAAGACGACCCGGCCCAAGGGCGCCGTCGTCCGCTTCACCTTCGCCGGGGCCGACGCCTTCCTCATCAAGGAGTACGGCACGGAGCGAAAGGCCGGCTTCTGGGTGCTCGCCCCCGGCGACGACGGCCCCCTGGCCGTGCTCGGCCCCGACATCACCTCCCCCGAGGGCGAGGCGCTCCTCCTCGAAGGCGGCGACCGGCGCCGGATCCACACCCTGCTCCGGGACCAGCGGACGGTGGCCGGCGTGGGCCGGGGCTACTCCGACGACATCCTCCACACCGCCCGCCTCTCCCCCTACGCCACCCTGGCCGGGCTCGGCGCCGAGGAGCGGGCCCGCCTCCTCGAGGCCGTGCGCCAGGTACTGGCCGACGGGCTGACCGCCGAGCGCCGGCGGACGGGCGGCCTGCCCCCCAAGGTCGGGGACCACTGGATCGTCCACGGTCGGGCCGGCCAGCCCTGCCCCCGCTGCGGCGCCGACCTGCGCCGCATCTCCTACGAGTCCCACGAGGTCACCTACTGCCCGCCCTGCCAGACGGGGGGCAAGGTGCTCGCCGACCGCCGCCTCTCGAGGCTGGTGCGCTGACCCGCCGTCCCACCCCCGCCCGCTCAGGTGATCTGGACGAAGCCCTTCTCGGGTCCCTTGTCGCGGTAGCCCTCGATGAACGCCCGCAGGGCGTCCGCCTCGAACGACGGGCACAGCAGGCGCCGGTGCCAGGCGGTGGCGGCGATGGGGACGTCGAGCGAGGCCCGGGGCACGACCAGGGTCTCACCCGGGTAGTCGTCCCCCAGTGTTTCGGCGTCGACCTGGGCGTCGGCGTCGCCCGCCTTGTACCAGACGACGATGAAACCGTGCTCCATGGCGTGGACCAAGGGCCCGTCCGGGGGCACCTGCTGCTCGCCGTAGATGCCGTTGGCCGCCGCCTGGGGGGTGTGGTCGCCACCCGAGGGCGGGTCCACCGAGTAGGGCCCGGGGTTCTCCACGTGCTCGGAGCCCGAGTCGGTCCGGGTGTCATAGCGGCAGTCGCCGGCGGTCATCTCGGCCACCAGCGCGTCCTGGGCCTTCTTGTCCCCCGACCGCTGGCTCAGGCAGACGCCGAGGAGGGCCACGAACAGCACGGCCACGACGGCGATGGCCAGGTTGCGCCGCATCGCCTCCTTGGCCTTCGGCTTCGAAACGGGCGGCTTGCGCCGGCCCCCCTGGCCACCAGCCATGCGCCCTCCTCCGGCCCGGACCCCACATGAGCCCCGATGTGAGCCCCGATACGTAGCAC
>JBOGFE010000329.1:0-25554 GCA_050741935.1 Acidimicrobiia bacterium
TGATGGCGCCCCGCAGGGCCAGCAGATGCATCAGGACCTGCGAAGCAGGGACTGGCGACTGGGGCTGGGGTCCCCGGTCGCAGAGCGATGAGCCGCAAGGCGAAGAGCCATAAGCACAGCCCGGAGGTTAACAACCGCGCTGTTGGCCGTCGCTCAGCGGGGGCGGCGGCAACGAGGCGGCGGGACGGCGCGCCGGGCCAACGGTGCGCCGTCCCGCCATCCGTCGTCGAGCGCCTGCTGAAGGGCGCGCACCTCTCGCGCCCGCGCTCCACTGACGGGACCAGGATCCGTGCCGGCCACGAGGACGAACCGCCGCTCCGGAACCGGCGGCAGCCTGCGGGCGGCGGTCAGGGCCTCGTCGCAGCGGTGGAGGGCCCAACGCAGGCTCCGCAGGCCCACCAACCACACCACGAACACTCCTGTGGTTGCAGTCACTGCCGTTTCCCAAAGTTCGCCCACGGGGGCAATGATATGCAAGTGACCCCCAACTAACAAGAACTTCGTAGAAATTCCGCGAACTCAGAGGAATTCGATGTGGCAGCGTTGAAGTCAGTGGGAATGCTTGTAGTAGTGCAGAAGTTCGTAGATGATTCATGGCAGGAGTACGGAGCGCGCGAAAGGTAAGGACGCATCGTGGTGGCATCGCCGAAGCCGCAAACTGTGACGGAAGTGGACTGGGTGGCTGTGGGTGGCTGGATCGGCGAGCACCGCCGCCGCCTGGGCCTCTCCAAGAACGAGGCCTCCCGGCGCGCCCGGGTGTCGAACACCACCTGGCGCCAGATCGAGGCGGGCCAGAACAACCACCCCACCGACGAGACCCTGGTGCGGATGGCCCGGGCCCTCATGCTCGATCCCGGTGAGCTGATGTCCCGCTGCCGGCGCCGCTACGTCGAAGTGCCCTCGGTCAGGGACCTGCCGCCCCTCGGTCCGCCGATGGCCCTGCTCGAGGTGCTGGAGTCAGACCGCAGGCTCGACCCCCGCGCCCGGCGAGTGCTGATGGAGCTCTACGACCTCCTCGCCTCCCGCTAGGTCGCGCAGGTCCAGGGCATAGAGGCCGCGGGGGACGGGAACGCCGTCCTCCGAGGGCCAGGTGGCTGCGCCGACCAGGTCGAGGGCGTCCTGCTGCTCCTCGCACCACATCTGGAGGAACTCGACGTCCTCCTCGAGTGCGGCGATCTTCATGAGGAGCTCTTGCAACAGGGATCGCTGATCCATCGCTTCGCTCATCGCACCCGTTTGCCCCATGAGTAGCTCACCGTCACTCTGTGCCCTATCCGTGTCTCTGTCAACCCAAGAACCAACGGGCGCATTGTGTTATTTCAGAAGCCACTTACGACTGGCTTTGGCCTGGAAGACCCGGCCCCATCAGGGCCGCGGCCGACACGCGAACGCCGACTTACGAAGATCACTGGCTACGGAAGCACCGGCTATCGCTCAAATGAGCTTTCGGCATTTGCAGCGCCCGTGACGAGCTATCGGTAAGTAGTTCCTTACTGATAGTTGGAGCGGCGGTGCTTGTTGTCGCGATCCATTTCGTTCATCATTCGCGCCCGGGAGGGTCAACGGAGAGCGCGAGGAAGAAGGGGTTTTCGTGGTCGGATCTCCAAGGGCGCAGACCCGGCGTGACGTGGACTGGGCCGACATCGGTGCCTGGCTCGGGGATCGCCGCCAGCACCTGGGCCTGTCCATGATCGACGCCGCCCGCCGGGCCCGGGTCTCGAGCACCACGTGGCGCCGGATCGAGGCCGGTCTCAACCACCACCCCACCGACGAGACCCTGATCCGGATCGCCCTGGCGCTGCGCCTGGATCCCGCCGAGATGATGACCCGCTGCCGGCGGCGCTACGTCAGCATCCCCACGATCCGGGAGATGGCCCCCGTCGGCGCGCCGTTGAGCCTGCTCCAGGTCCTCGAGTCGGACGGCCGCCTCGACGACCGGTCACGGCGCCTGATCATGGAGCTCTACGAGGCGCTGGCTTCCCGCTAACCGCCCCGGGCCAGCCCGTGGCGCAGGTGATCCAGGCGGGCGCGGATCTGGCGGACCCGCCGCTGGTGGTCGGATTCGTCGGAATCGGCGTCGTCCCGCAGATCGACCACGTAGAGCCGGGGCGGGGGCTCGCTCTCCTCCATGAGCCAGGAGGGCTCGCCGATGCGGTCGAGGCTGTCCTGCTGTTCCTCGCACCAGACCTCGAGGAAAGCGACGTTGTCCTCGAGCGCGGCGACCCGCAACGTGAGTTCCCTCAACAAATCGCAGTCTCGCGCCCAGTTCTCCATGCCCGCCTGTCCGTGGCCGAACAGTGCCCCACAGCACACTCTCAACCCTCTTACATGTGCTGTCAACCCGTCTACAACTTAAGTCGCAGAACCGACAACAAAAGATTCAATCACTTGAATCACTACAGCCTCTCAAGACACGGCGATGTACAAACCTCGCACCTCGGAGGGTTCCAGGGCCCGCCAGCGGCCCGGCGGCAGGCGCCGGTCGACCAGCGGTCCGATGCGGGTGCGGACCAGGCGCCGGACCGGATGGCCGACGGCTTCGCACATGCGCCGGACCTGGCGGTTGCGGCCCTCGTGGATGACGATCTCGAGCGCCGCTCCCTGCGGGAGGCGCTGCGCCACCCGCACCCGGGCGGGAGCCGTCGGCCCGTCGTCGAGGTCGACCCCGTCCCGGAGACGGCGGAGGGCGGCCTTCCCCGGCAACCCCTCGACCTCGGCCAGGTACTCCTTCTCCACCCCCCGGCTGGGGTGGGACAGGCCCTGGGCCAGGACACCGTCGTTGGTGAGGAGGAGGAGGCCCTCGGTCTCGTAGTCGAGCCGGCCCACGGGGAACACCCGGGGCGTGGCCGGCACCAGGTCGACCACCGTCGGGCGGCCCTCGGGGTCCGAGGCCGTGGTGACCACCCCGGCGGGCTTGTTGAGCAGGTAGTAGACGAGCCCGGGGGCGGCGGGGACGGGCACCCCGTCGACCTCGACGCGATCCGACTCCGGGTCGACCCGCCGGCCGAGCGTGGCCACCTCGCCGTTCACCGTCACGCGGCCGTCCTCGATGAGCTCCTCGCACGCCCGGCGCGACCCGAAGCCGCACCGGGCCAGCACCTTCTGGAGCCGCTCGCCGTCCTCCAAGGCCTACGGGGCCTCTACGGGGACCCGCTCCCCGGGCCGGCGGGGTCCCCGGGTTCCCAGCCCTCGGTGGCCTCGCCCAGGGTGGCCTGGCCCTGGCCGGGGCGCCGGCCCCGGGTGCGGTGCCGGCGCAGTGCCGGCGGGCGGGTCGGGCGGGCGGCCTCCCGCAGGCGGGCCTCCAGGTCGTCGAGCACCTCGGAGCCCGGCACCAGGTCGGCCAGGGCCGGCAGCTTGTCGAGGGACTCGAGGCCGAGGCGCTCCAGGAACAGCCGGGTGGTGCCGTAGCGAACCGGGTGGCCGGGGCCGTCCTCCCGGCCCAGCTCCTCGATGTAGCCCCGCTCGAGCAGGCTGCGGACGACCCCGTCGACATCCACGCCCCGCACGGCCGAGAGCTGGGAGCGGGTGACGGGCTGCTTGTAGGCGATCACGGCCAGGGTCTCCAGGGCGGCGGAGGACAGGCGGGCGTGGCGACCCTCGAGCAGGTAGCGCTCCACGTAGGCGGCGAGATCGGGATGGGTCTGGAATCGGTAGCCACCCGCCACCTTGGTCAGGGTGAACCCCCGGCCGGCGAACTCGGCGCCGAGCAGGGCGCACAGGCCCTCCACCTCGGCCACGGGCAGCTCCACCAGCTGGGCCAGGAGCTGGGGCTCGACCGGCTCGGTGGCGGCCATGAGCACGGCCTCGATGGCCCGGCGGGCCTCGTCGTTCACCGGTCCACCTCGGGGACACCCCGGACCCCGGGCACCTCGGCCCCGAGCCCGTCGTAATCGTCGACGAAGTCGTCGACGTCGTCGACGTCGCCCTCCTCGGGTGCCCGGGAGCGCACCACCAGCGCCCCGAAGTTCCCCACCTGCTCGATCTCCACCAGGCCCTGCTTGTAGAGCTCGAGGACGGCCAGGAAGCGGACGATCACCTCGATGCGGTCGGGCTCGTCGTCCATGAGGTCGTCGAAGGAGAGCTGCTGGCAGTGGCTGAGGGCTCCCACCACCCGGTCGATGGCGTCGCTCACCGACGCCCGGATGGGAGTCACGTGGTAGAGGTCGAGGACGGGCCGGGGGGCCAGCGCCCGGAGCAGGGCGGCCCGCAGCACATCGGGGCTGACCGACTCCAGCGGGTCGATGTCCACCGAGGCCAAGGGCTCCTCGGGGCCGGCCCGGCGGGGGACGCAACGATCGGCCGCGCCGATCAGGGCGGCGAGGGCGGTGGCCGCCCCCTTGAAGGTGACGCCCTGGAGCATGCGGGCCAGCAGCAGGTCCCGGTCCTCGGGGGCCAGCAGCTCGACCTCGGCCTCATCGTCGTCTCCGGCCAGGAGGTAGCGGGTCTTCAGCTCCACCAGCGTCGAAGCGAGCACCAGGAACTCGGTGCTCTGCTCCAGATCCAGGCCGGGGGCGCAGGCCACGTCGTCCAGGTACCCGCTCACGAGGGCGGCCAGGCAGATCTCGAAGATGTCGAGCTCGGCCCGGGAGGCCATCTGGGTGAGCAGCTCGAGATCGCCCTCGAAGACGGGGGTACGCACCTCGTAGGGCATATCAAGGCGAAGGGTAGACGACCCGGCAACTAGCCTCGGGGCATGCCGCGCATCTTCTCCGGGATCCAGCCGACGGGCGAAGCCCACCTGGGCAACTTCCTCGGGGCGGTGCGCAACTGGGTGGGCTACCAGGACGACTACGACGCCATCTACTGCGTCGTGGACCTCCACGCCATGACCATGGACCACGAGGCGGAGGGCTTCTCCGACCGGACGCTGGGCAAGGCCACCGAGCTCATGGCCGCGGGCCTGGATCCCGACCGCTGCCTGCTCTTCATCCAGAGCCACGTCCCCGAGCACACCGAGCTGGCCTGGGTCCTCAACTGCGTGGCCACGGTGGGCGAGCTGCGGCGCATGACGCAGTTCAAGGACAAGGCCGACAGGGGGGGCGGGCAGGAGTCGGTGAGCGCCGGCCTGTTCGACTACCCGGTCCTCATGGCCGCCGACATCGCCCTCTACGACGCCGACCTGGTCCCGGTGGGCGACGACCAGCGCCAGCACCTGGAGCTGACCCGGGACGTGGTCGGGCGCTTCAACCACCGCTTCGGCGACACCCTGGTGGTGCCCGAGGCCGCCATCCCCCGGACCGGCGCCCGGGTCATGGACCTCCAGAACCCGACGGCCAAGATGTCGAAGTCCGAGAGCTCACCCATGGGGTCGGTGCTGATGGTCGACCCGCCCGAGGTGGTGGCCAAGAAGATCCGCTCCGCCGTCACCGACTCGGGGCGCGACGTGCGCTACGACCGGGCCGAGAAGCCGGGCATCTCCAACCTGCTCGACATCCTCGCCGCCGTCACCGGCCGGCCGGTGGCCGACCTGGAGGCCGAGTACGCCAGCGCCGGCTACGGGACGTTCAAGGGGGCGGTGGCCGACGCCGTGGTCGAGGTCCTGGCTCCGGTGCGGGGGCGCTACGAGATGCTCCTCGCCGACCCCGGCCAGGTGGCCGCCAGCCTGGCCCAGGGCGCCGACAAGGCCCAGGCCATCGCCACCCCGGTCATGGAGCGGGTGCGCCGGGCCACGGGCCTGCTCCCCCGCTGACGGGCCGTCCCTTCGGCGGCCTTCCTGGCCAACACACGTCCGTTGGTGAACAACGCCCCCTGTTCAGGGCATAAAAAAAAGACCGGGTGGGGCGGAGCCGCTCGCGGCTCGTCTCCGCCCCCCCGATCGTTAACGCAGTGGCAGCAGGGTAACCGTGCCTCCGGTGGCGGCGGAGGCTTGGGGAGATGCGCCGAGCGACGCTGCCCCTCGGCCTGAACCCGGTAGCGGAACCGGGTTCGGGTCGGTGAGGCGGCAGTGGCGCCGTCGCTCGACGCGAAGCATGCGGGAGTGGAACAAGGAGCAGGAGATGAACTGCGACCGGCGCGTCTGGCGGTGGTCTCCGTTCCTGCCTCGGATCACACCAGTCCGGCTCACGAAGATCACTATGACGGTCGCACCTGACAACGCTGCGGCGAACATGTTGCGATTGTTTTACAGAAATGCCCCCTAATCGGCGTCCGATTCGACGAGGGCGGCGACCACCGAGGCGGGGAACATGCCGGTGTCGAGCCGGGACCGGTCGTGGTGGGCGTAGGCCCAGGCCGCCACCTCCTCCCGGCCGCCGGCCATCCGGATCATGTCGGCGCCGATCTCCCCGTGCCGCAGGTACTGGGAGATGCGCCGCCGGACGCCCCGGAACTCCTCCCAGGCCGACAGGCGCCAGCCCAGCGCCATCCCCGCCAGGGTGGCCACCACCCGGCCGGGGACGGACAGGCCCGAGGCCAGCTTGCCCACGTCGTGGAGGAGGGCGGCGGCCAACCAGCGGGACTCGCCGGCGTGGGGCGTGGCGGCCAGGAGGGACTCCAGCCTGCGGGCCACCTCGACGGTGTGCCGCCGGTCATGGGCCGGGAGGCGCACCCACAGGGCCAGCTCCGGCGCCTCGAGGACGCCGCGCACCCACTCATCATCCGCCGGGCTCGGCACGCCCGGCCGCAGGGCGCCGAAGAACCGCCCCGCCAGGTGCGACCACGACGTCATCCCGAGGCGATGAACTCGATCAGGACCCGGGCGAAGGGGTTGATGATCTTCTCGAAGATGTGGAGATAGAAGAGCCCGATGAGGAGGATGAGGAAACCGAAGGGCCGGATCTTGTGCCACGTCGCCAGCCACGTCTGGGGCAGGAAGCGCTCGATGAGCGACGATCCGTCCAGCGGGGGGATGGGCAACAGGTTGAACACCCCGAGGAAGAGGTTCACGAGGGCGAAGGCGTAGAACACGAACTGCAGGTCGACGCCGTCGCCCCGGAAGGCCACGGGCAGGGAACGGGCGGCGACAGCCGCCATCGCCATGAGGGCGAAGTTCGTGAAGGGCCCGACCAGCCCCACGTAGAGCATCTGGCGGCGCGGGTCCCGCAGCTTGGACGGGTTGACCGGCACCGGCTTGGCCCAGCCCAGGGCCGGCACCCCGGCCAGGACGGCCATGGCGGGCAGGATCAGCGAGCCGATCGGGTCGATGTGGGGGATGGGGTTCAGCGTCAGGCGCCCGGCCCGCTTGGCCGTGTCGTCGCCGTAGAACAGGGCGACGATCCCGTGGCTGATCTCGTGGAGGATGACGGCCACCACCAGACAGCAGAAGAGGACTACGTCTCTAGCGTCCACGGTGCCGGCGGCTCCGCCGCCCGATCACCGGCGCGACGAGGCGCAGGACATGCACAGGCGAGCGGCCGGCTTGGCCTCCAGGCGGGCCTCGGCGATGGGCTCGCCACAGGACTCGCAGTTGCCGTAGTCGCCGGAGTCGAGCTTGGCCAGGGCGTTGTCCACCTCGGCCAGCGTCTCGAGGAGGGTGCCGGCCAGGGCCTCCACCTCGCCCCGCTCGGCGGTGACCTGCCCGGAGTCGGCGAAACCCTCGTCGAAGGTGAGCCGGGCGCCGCCGTAACCCATCTGCTCGAGCTGGGCGCGGATACGAGCCTGCTCCTCCTCGAGCTGGGCGCGATGCGTCGCGTGGGTCACGTCGGCCATGGCGTCAGTGTAGATGCCTTTGACGGCGGACGCGCCCCGGGACCGGTCGCCTTCCGGTCATCCCGTGACCCCCCGGGGGGCGGACAGATTGGCCCGCGGGTGGGCGGCGGCGTAGACGGCCCGGAGCCGCGCCTGGGTCACCTTGGTGTAGACCTGGGTGGTCGAGACGCTGGCGTGGCCCAGGAGCTCCTGGACGACCCGCAG
Source organism: Acidimicrobiia bacterium (assembly GCA_050741935.1). Taxonomy (GTDB): domain Bacteria; phylum Actinomycetota; class Acidimicrobiia; order IMCC26256; family BP-133; genus CAWBJP01. The sequence continues at coordinate 7,852 of JBOGFE010000329.1, forward strand.
GTCGGCCCCATGCTCCACCATGTGGGTGGCACAGGAGTGCCGCAGCACGTGGGGTGACAGGCGCTCGCCGAGCCCCGCCCGGAGCCCGTGGGCCCGGATGATCTTCCACGCCCCCTGACGGGTGAGGCGCCGCCCGGCCGGGTTGACGAAGACAGCGTCGGCATCGCTGCGGGGCCGGAGGGGCCGGGCCGGCAACCAGGCGCCGAGGGCCGCCCGGGCGGCCCGGCCCACCGGCACCACCCGCTCCTTGGAGCCCTTGCCGAAGGCCCGCAGGTACCCCTCCTCCAGGTCGAGGTCACCGACGTCGAGGCCCACCAGCTCGGAGACGCGCACCCCGGTGGCGTAGAGCGTCTCGAGCATGGCCCGGTCCCGCAGGGCCGCCGGTTCATCACCCACCACGGCGTCGAGCAGCGCCTCGACCTCGGCCTCGGTGAGCGCCTTGGGCAGCGCCTGGGCCACCCGGGGGGCGGCGACGTCGGCGCTGGGGTCGCCGGCGGCATGGCCCTCCTCGGCGCAGAACCCGTGAAAGGAGCGCACCGCCACCAGCGTGCGGGCCACCGACGACGACTTGTAGCGGGGCCGGCCGTCCTCGTCGGTGGCGGTCTTCAGCGCCTCCACGAAGGCGGCCACCACCTCTTCCTCCACGCCGGTGGGGTCGGTCACCCCCCGACCCCGCAGGAAGGTCCCGTAGGCGGTGAGGTCGCGCCGGTAGGCCGCCAGGGTGTTGACCGACACCCCCCGCTCGACCGCCAGCCACGTCTGGTGCTCGGCCAGGAGCAGGCCGAGCCGGTCCGGTGGGGCGGCAGGCTTAGGCACCCCACATCTCGTCGAGGCGGGCCGGCGGGTAACCGAGGGCCCCACCCACGGCGGCGTTGACCACCCGGCCGCCCACCGTGTTGAACCCGGCCGCCAGCGCCGGGTCGGACGCCGCCGCCCGCTGCGGGCCCTCCACCGCCAGTTCCACGAGGTAGGGCAGGGTGGCGTTGGTGAGCGCCTTGGTGGAGGTGACGGGCACGGCGCCGGGAACGTTGCCGACGCAGTAGTGGACGACCCCGTGGACCTCGTAGACGGGTTCGGCGTGGGTCGTCTCCCGGGAGGTCTCCAGGCAGCCGCCCTGGTCGATGGCGCAGTCGACCACCACCGCCCGGGGGCGCATGGCCGCCACCATGTCCTCGGTGACCAGCACCGGCGCCCGCCCACCGGGGACGAGCACCGCCCCCACCACCAGGTCGGCGTTGGTCACCGCCCGGGCCACGGCCCCCCGGTTGGAGGCCAGGGTGAGGATGCGCCCCTTGTGGATCTGGTCGACCCAGCGGAGCCGGTCGAGGTTGCGGTCCAGGAGCCACACCTCGGCCTCCATACCCGCCGCGATCCAGGCCGCGTTCCAGCCGACGTTGCCCGCCCCGAGCACCACCACCCGGGCCGGGCGCACGCCGGGGGCGCCGCCCATGAGGACGCCGCGCCCGCCGTTGTGGTGCTCCAGGAAGTGGGCACCGATCTGGGGCGCCATCCGGCCCGCCACCTCACTCATGGGCGCGAGGAGGGGCAGCGCCCCGCTGTCGAGCTGCACCGTCTCGTAGGCGACGCCGATGACCTGGCGGTCGAGCAGGCCCTTGGCCACGTCCGGATAGGCCGCCAGGTGGAGGTAGGTGAAGAGGATCTGGCCCCGCCACATGAGGCCGAGCTCGTCGGCCTGGGGCTCCTTCACCTTGCAGACGATCTCGCCCCGCTCCCACACCTCGGTTGCGTCCTTGGCGATCTGTGCCCCCGCCCCCAGGTACTCCTCGTCGGTGATGGACGAATCGAGCCCGGCACCCGTCTCCACCACCACGGTGGTGCCGAGGTGGACCAGCTCGGCCACCCCGTCGGGGGTGATGGCGACCCGGTGCTCGCCGTCCTTGGTCTCCCGGGGAACGCCGACGACGAGGGGGACCCGCAGCGACTCGGGAAGGCCGGCCGGCTTCTTGGCCTTGGCCTTGCCCGCCGCCTTGGCCTTGGCCGCGGCCTTGCCCGCCGCCTTGGCCTTGCCCCCGGCCTTGGGCGTGCTGCGGGCTGGGCTCATGCCCGCTCCCCGCGAAGATGGCGGGCGGCCAGGCACAGACCGATGATGGTCTTGGCGTCGGCGATCTCGCCGGCGGCGACCAGACGGTCGACGTCGGCCAGGGAGACGGTCTCGATGGTCATGTGACGCTCCTCTGCCTTGGCGGGCTCGGGCGGCTCACACTCTTCCAGATCGAGGGCCAGATAGACATGGGTCAGCTCGGTGCAGAACCCGGGCGAGTTCCAGAAGGTGGCCAGTTCGAGGAGGCGGGCGGGCCGGCGCCCGATCTCCTCGGCCAGCTCCCGGACCATAGCGGCGTCGGGGTCCTCGCCCTCGACGTCGAGCTTGCCCGCCGGCAGCTCGAGCATCTCGCGGCGCACGGCGGCGCGGAACTGCCGCACACAGATCGCTTCGGGCCCCCGGGGCCCGTCGACGAGCGGTACGGCCACCACCGCGCCGGGATGACGGACGACCCAGCGGGTGAACACCTCCCCGTCGGGGGCCGTGAACCGTTGCTCCTCGAAGGCCAGGAAGCCACCCCGGGCCAGCTCCCGGGAGTCGAGGAACGAATAGGCGGGCTCCTGGCCCACTACGGCGCGACGGCGGGCTCGGCCTCCTCGGGCAGGGGCAGCCGGGGCATGCGCGCCTCGGCCCGGGCCAGGGCGGCCTGGACGAGCCCGGCGAAGAGGGGGTGGGGCCGGTTGGGCCGGCTGCGGAACTCGGGGTGGGCCTGGGTGGCCACGAAGTAGGGGTGGACGGCGGGGTCGAGCTCCACGAACTCGACCAGACGGTCGTCGGGCGAGGTGCCCGAGGCCCGCAGGCCGGCCTCCTCGAGCCGGCGCCGGTAGCGGGGGTTGAACTCGTAGCGGTGGCGGTGGCGCTCGTAGACGACCTCCTGGCCGTAGGCCTCCCGCACGATGGAGTCCGGGGCGAGCACCGCCGGGTACTTGCCCAGCCGCATGGTGCCGCCCTTGTCGACGACCTCCCGCTGGTCGTCCATCAGGTCGATGACCGGGTGGGGGGTGGCGCTGTCGAACTCGGAGGAGTTCGCCCCGGCCAGGCCGCAGACGTTGCGGGCGAACTCGATCACGGCGCACTGCATGCCCAGGCACAGGCCGAGGAAGGGCACCTTGTGCTCCCGGGCGTAGGTGACCGAGGCGATCTTGCCCTCCACGCCCCGCACCCCGAAGCCGCCGGGCACCACGATGCCGTCGAGCTCGTGGAGGCGGCCCTCGGCCAGGAGGCCTTCGGCGTCCTCCGAGGCGATCCAGTCGACGACCACCTTGGCGCCGTGGTCGTAGCCGCCGTGCTTGAGGGCCTCGACCACCGACAGGTAGGCGTCGGGCAGGTTGACGTACTTGCCCACCAACCCGATGCGCACCTCGGTGGTGGCCTCCTCCACCCGGCGTACCAGGCGGCGCCACCCGTCCAGGGACGCCTCGTGCTGGAGGCCGAGGACCCTACAGACGTAGTCGTCGAGACCCTCGTCGTGGAGCACGAGGGGGATCTCGTAGATGTTGGGGGTGTCGATGGCCGAGACGATGCCCTCCTCGGGCACGTCGCAGAGCTTGGAGATCTTCTCCTTCAGCCGGATTGGGATGGGCCGGTCGGAGCGGCACACGATGGCGTCGGGCTGGATGCCCCGGCTGCGCAGCTCGGTGACCGAGTGCTGGGTCGGCTTGGTCTTCTGCTCCCCCGAGGGGCCGATGAAGGGCACGAGGGTGACGTGGACGTAGAAGACGTTGTCCCGGCCGACGTCCTTGCGGAACTGCCGGATGGCCTCCAGGAACGGGAGGATCTCGATGTCGCCGACCGTGCCGCCGATCTCGGTGATGACCACGTCGACCTCGTCGTTGGCCAGCTTCCGGATGCGCTCCTTGATCTCGTTGGTGATGTGGGGGATGACCTGGACGGTGTTGCCCAGGTAGTCGCCCCGCCGCTCCTTGGCCAGCACGGCCTGGTAGATGGAGCCGGTGGTGGAGTTGGACTCCCGGTGCAGGGACACGTCGACGAAGCGCTCGTAGTGCCCGAGGTCGAGATCGCTCTCGCCGCCGTCGTCGGTCACGAACACCTCGCCGTGCTGGAAGGGGTTCATGGTCCCGGGATCGAGGTTGATGTACGGGTCGAGCTTCTGCATGGTGACCCGCAGACCCCGGCTCTTGAGCAACGTCCCCAGGGAGGAGGCGGTGAGGCCCTTCCCCAAGCTGGACGCGACACCACCCGTGACAAAAATGTGCTTCGCCACCGCCCTACGACCTCCTGATCGTCCGCCCGGACTTGATTGCGAACCTACCATGCCTGTCCCCCGACGCCGTTGACCACCGTCGGCGCGCACCGGTTCAGCCCGGTACCGCGCCTGGCGTCACGGTCGGGCGACGGGCAGGCCCGCCCGGGCCCAGGCGTCGAAGCCACCTTCGAGGTTCTCCACCGCCGAGAAGCCCATCTCCTGGAGGCTCCGGCCGGCCAGCGCAGACCGGCCGCCGACGGCGCAGTAGAGCACCACCGTGGCGTCGAGGGGAACCTTCCCGTCGACCGAGGGCTCGAGCACACCCCTCGCCACCGGATGGGCGCCGGGAATGATCCCCCGGGCCCACTCGTCGGGCTCGCGCACGTCGATGACGACCACCTGCTCGCCACCGTCGAGCCGGGACTTGAGCTCGTCCGGCTGGACGGCGCGCAGCCCCGCCTTGGCCTCCATCACCAGATCCCGGTACGACTTCGCCATGAACCCGAAGCCTAACCCGCCACCCGGTTGACGATGACGCCGTAAGCCGCCGGGGCCTGGCCGACGAGGTGGGCCAGGGTCCGGCGCTCGAGCTCCGCCCGCCAGGCCGCCTCCGCCTCAAGCATCACCCGGGTGACGGTGCAGGCCAGCCGGTACTCCTTGGCGGGCAGCCCGCCGAGCGTGCCCCTCTGGCGGATCTCCGTGCACCGGAAGGCAGGGGCCGTGCCCTCGACGGCGGCGACGATGTCCCACAGCGTGATCTCGGAAGGGGGACGGGCCAGGCGGTACCCGCCCCCCCTTCCGGGAGTCGACTCGATCACCCCGGCCCTCCGCAGCGCCTGCAGGTGCTTCACCAGGTAGGCGGTGGGCACGCCGTGCATCTCCGCCAGCCGGCCACCGGGCAGGGCGGTGCCCTCGGGCAGCAGGGCCAGCACGCACATGCAGTGCAGCGACCACTCCACGCCGTCGGAGAGCTTCATGGGCCGACCTTAGGCGTCCCGGCGTCAGGCGTTCTGGCACTCGGCCGGGGTCGGCTGCGGCGTGAGCAGGGGCTGGGGGCTCGGCGCGAACCCGAGGATGTAGAAGGCCAACGGCTCGTGGCCAGGGTTGCTCGCCTCGTGGACCATGCCGGGCATCTCCAGGAGGCCGCCGCCCTCGGCGACCTCGAGCACCTCGCAGTGCGCCCCGTGGGCCAGCTTCACCGTCGCCCGGCCCTGGTCGACCCCCACGAAGAGCGGGGCCGGGTGCTTGTGCCACGGGCCGGCGCTGCGCCCGGGCTCGGCCTGCACCAGCCCGACGTAGACGTCGGAGGTGCCGCTCGCCCTGGCGGTCATGGGCGCCTCGACGGTCGAGGTGTTGAGCACCTTGGCCGTCACCCCCCGCTCCGTCACGGCCGGGCAGCCCGGCGCCGCGGTCGCAGCCACCGTCTCCTTCGGCCTCAACGTGGTCAGGTGCAGCGTGAGCGGCCCGGACCCGGCGTTGCGGATGGCACTGACGCTGTCACCCGACTCCACCGCGCCCTCCCCGCCGGCGACCGTCCGGCTCCCGCACCCGGCCGCGCCGGCCAGGGCCAAGGTGGCGTTGCCGGCGTCGACGTTGACGACGATGATCCCCGGCCGGGCCAGGCTGCCCGTCGTACCACCGGGGGCAATGGTGATCTCGGAGAACTGAAGTTCCGCGGGCCCGCTCGTGTCGACGGACAGCGGATCATCCGTCGTCGTCTTGCTGATCACCGTGAACTTGGCTCCGGGACCGATCGGAATGCTGAGGTCCTCACTCCCCGCCCCGCCGACCGCTCCCGGCCCGAGCAGTGGTGCGGCGAGTATCACGGCGGCTACGACCACGTGCTGCTTCAGTCCCCTCATGGCTGCCTCCCTGGTGAGACGTGAGCTATATCAGGTTATTGAATATCCGGATATTAAGAGGCTACTTCTTGCTCCGTCAACTCAGCGGCACCTTCCGCGGAGTGGGAGCCGGGGTGTCGGCGGTCGTTGCGCCGGCGGCGGCCTCAGCCGACCCCGGATCCGAAGACTCGCCACCAATCGGTGAGCCGGGAACAGTCAGGCCACCGTCGCCCGACCCCGCGATCGGGGGCAGGGCGAAGTCCGATGCCGGCCGCACCGGAGGGACGGGCACCGTCGGCACCGCCACCACCATCGCCAGCCAGGCGACCGCCAGCACGTACGGCGTCCGGTACCGGGCTGCGTGCCGGACCGCTCTTCGCGGGAAGCCATCGCCGGCCGACAGGTCCGCCTCCGCTCACCTGGACTCGTGGGATCCACCCGTCTCGAATGTCCAGTCTCCCCGAGGTGTGAAAGCACTGTCCACGCCGCCGTCCCTGGTTTCCGCGGCAGTACCGTTGCCGCCACCGTGACGCTCCTTCGCCGTGTGCCCGTCGCCGTGGTGGCCGGCGCCGTGATCCTCCGTCTCCCCGCCTTCCTGGCCACCCGGCACCTGAGCTTCGACGACGGTGTCTACGGCGCGTCGGCACTGGCCATGCGCGACGGCGCCGCCCCCTTCCGGGACGTGTTCTCCAGCCAGGGCCCACTGTTCCTCCCCCTGGTGTGGGTGGCCGACCTGGTCGGGCTGCGGACCCTGGACGCCCCGCGGCTCCTGGCCGTCGCCGCCGGGGCCGTGCTGGTGGCGGCGGTGTGGACGGTCGCCCGGGGCGCGGGCTGCGGACGCCTGGCCGCCGGTGCCGGCGCCGCCCTGGTCGCCACCAGCGGGAGCGTGCTGTGGGTGACGGGACCGCTCACGTCCGACGGGCCCGCCCTGGCGCTGGCCACGGTGGCCGTGGCCCTGGCCCTGTCCTGGCGGCGGGCGCCGGCCCTGCGCACCGCCGTGCTCTGCGGCCTGGCCATGGGCGCCGCCCTGTCGGTCAAGAGCCTGCTGGTGGCGGCGGCCGTGCCCGTCGGTCTCGTGCTCGTGCGCCGGCCCCGCCACCTGGCCGCCGCCGTGGTGGCGTCGGTGGCGGTGGCGCTGGCCGTCAGCCTGCCGTGGGGCCTGGCCGACGTCTGGGACCAGTCGGTCGCCTACCACCTGGAGGCGGCCGGGTCCCGCACCCCGGTGGCCAACGCCGGCAAGGTCATCACCACGCTCCTCGACCGTGACCTCCCGGTGGCCATGGCGCTGGGCGGCGCCGCCCTGGTGGCGGTGTGGGCCCGGTTCCGGCAGCGGCCGGCGCCGGAACCGGAGACGACCCGCCTGGTCGCCGGGTGGCTGGCGGCCACGGCGGTGGTCCTCCTCCTCGAACATCCCTTGTGGCGCAACCACGTGGCCCACCTGGTGCCCGCCGGCGCCCTCCTCGTGGCCCTGGCCCTGGAGCGGGCCGGACCGGTGCTCGGCCGCCGGGCGGCGGTGGCCCTCGGCGCCGCCGTGGCCGTCGCCGTGCCCTACCACGTGGTCCACATGGACGACGTGCTCTGGCCCCGGGGTCCCCGGGGAGCCGAGGCCGCCGCCCGGGCCGACCTCTCCGCCCTCCCCGCCCGCGCCTGGGCCTTCAGCGACGAGCCGGGACTGGTGGCACGCACCGGCCGGCACTCCCCTCCCGACCTGGTGGACGGCTCCGTGCTGCGCATCGACTCCGGCCGGATCACCGCCACCTCGCTGGCCGCCGCCGCCGCCGACTCCCGGGTCTGCGCCGTGCTGGTGTGGTCGTCGCGCTTCGGCCGTTTCACCGAGCTTCCCCGGCTCCTCACCGGCTACCGCGAGGCCGCCGCTTACGGCGGCCCCCGGGTGCTCTACCTCCGGGACCCCTGCCGTCCTTGACGAGGTCCGCCGCCAGGCAAAAATCGCAGTGAGGGGGTTGGGCGTGCCGGCCCTGGGGGCTGACTTCGGAACTGTGCTGCCGGAAGGACTTCCACGGTCGCTGCGGAAGCACAGTTCGCCGCCGCCGCCCGATTTGTCCGGTCTCGTAGCGCCGTTCTGAAGTAAGCCCCAGGGCCAGGCCCCCCCTCACCCCTTCACTGCGTCTTCCCCCTTCCCCACTCGCTCCTTTCGGGAATTCTGACTAAAGCGGTAAGGTTTCAAGCAGCATGTCGAGCTTCCGCGACCTCCTCGCCGCCGCCAAGGCCCACATCACCGAGATCGCACCGCACAAAGCCGGTGCTGAGCTCGGGACGGCCGTCTTCCTCGACGTCCGGGAGATGGAGGAGTACGACCAGGGGACGATCCCGGGTGCCATCCACATCCCCCGCGGCTTCCTCGAGTCCCAGGTCGAGGCCAAGATCCCCGACCGCTCGGCCCGGGTCATCGTGTACTGCGCCGGCGGGACCCGCTCCGCCTTCGCCGCCCGCACCCTGGGCGACCTCGGCTACAGCGACGTCGTGTCCCTCTCCGGCGGCTTCAACCACTGGAAGGACGAGGGCCTGCGCTGGCTGAAGCCGCTGACCCTCACGGCCGAGCAGCACCGGCGCTACCACCGCCACACACTGCTGCCCGAGATGGGCGAGGAGGGCCAGCAGAAGCTGCTCGGCTCCAAGGTCCTCATCCTGGGCGCCGGCGGGCTGGGCTCCCCGGCCGCCATGTACCTGGCCGCGGCCGGCGTGGGGACGATCGGGATCGTGGACATGGACGCGGTCGACGAGTCCAACCTCCAGCGCCAGCTGCTCCACACGGTCGACCGGGTGGGCGAGCGCAAGGTCGACTCGGCCAAGAAGACGCTCGCCGCCCTCAACCCCGACGTCAGCGTGGTTCCCTACGACGTGCGCCTCGCCGCCGACAACGTCCTCGAGATCATCGACGGGTACGACGTGATCGTCGACGGCACCGACAACTTCCCCACCCGGTACCTGGTCAACGACGCCTCCCTCCTGGTCGAGATCCCGGTGGTGCACGGGTCGATCCACCGCTTCGAGGGCCAGGTCAGCGTGTTCTCGCCCTACAAGGGCCCGTGCTACCGCTGCCTGGTGCCCGAACCCCCGCCGCCGGAGATGGCGCCGTCGTGCGCCGAGGCCGGCGTCGTCGGGGTGCTGCCGGGAATCGTCGGCTCCATCCAGGCCCTCGAGACCATGAAGGTGCTGCTCGGCCTGGGCGACCCGCTCATCGGTCGGCTGGTGTCCTACGACGCCCTGGAGCAGTCGTTCCGCACCTTCAAGCTCCACCGGGACCCCGCCTGCCCGGCCTGCGGGGTCCGGGCCACCATCAGGATCGCGGACTACGACGAGTACTGCCTCCCGCACCTCTCGCCCGCCACCGGGCGGTCCGGGGTGTCCCCGACAACAGGGTGAGCGACTGCGTCTTCTGCTCCCGGGTGACGGGGGACCGGCTCCTGGCGGCGAACGAGCTGGCGGCCGGCTTCCTGGCCGGGTTCCCGGTGAGCCCGGGACACGCGCTCATCGTCCCCCGCCGCCACGAGGCCGACTTCTTCTCCCTCTCGGGTGATGAGCAGGCGGCGATGATGGCGCTGGTGAACCCGGTCCGGCGCCATCTCGAGACCGAGTTCAAACCCGACGCCTACAACCTGGGCGCCAACATCGGCCCGGCCGCCGGCCAGACCATCCGCCACGCCCACCTCCACGTCATCCCCCGCTACGAGGGCGACGTGGAGGAACCCCGGGGCGGCGTCCGCTGGGTGCTACCGGAGACGGCCCGGTACTGGTAAACAGGGACCATGGACAGCTTCAAGGTCACCGACGAAGGCGACGGGATCATCCGGGTGGACGCCGAATCGCCGTTGGTACGCAAGAAGATGGCCGAGGCCATGTGCGCCGCCGTCGACGATATCGCCGTCGGCTACGGCGGGCGGTTCAAGATCCTCATGAACATGGGGGCCATGTCGAAGGGCACGCCGGGCGCCGGCTTCTACACCCTGCGGCGGATGAAGGAATACGACATGACCGCCCTGGCCATGTTCCGGGCCAACTCCTTCATGCGCCGGATGGCCACGGTGGTACTGGGCCTGAACGGCTTCTCCAACTACGCCCTCTTCGACGACGAGGTCGAGGCGCGATCCTGGCTGGAGCACGCCGACGTCGTCACCGTCGAGCCCTCCACCAACGGCCAGGCCGCCCCATCCGCCGGCCGGAGCCGCCGTCTGCCGCAGGTGGCGGCGGCCGCCGCCGCCGGCGTCACCCTGTCGTTGTTGATCCAGCGCCGGCGCCGCCGCCTGGCTTGACCTAGGAGCCGTTGAAGCGGGCGACGGCGAAGTTGTGCTCGCTCGAGCCCACCGTCACCACCTTGCCGTCGTCCTGCAGGATCAGGGCGCCGACCTTGTCCTGGCGGCCATCGAGGTCGGCCGTGGCAACCCCTCCGGCGCCGAAGTCCTCGTCGAGATGGCCGTTCGGGTCGTAGCGGAGCACGGCGATGTCGGCCAGCGTGGTCTTCCGGCCGGCGTCGCCGGCGGCCACGATCCGCCCGTCAGGCTGGAGCTTGACCGCCGTCAGCCGCTCCGAGTGGGGGCTCAGGTCGGTGACCGAGAGACCGTCCCGGCCGAAGTTCGGGTCGAGCCCCCCCTGGGGGTTGAACCGGGCCACCAGCACGTCGCCACCCTGCTCGCCGTTGACGAATCCCCCGGCCACGATCGACCCCTCGGGCGTCAGCGCCATGGACCGGATCTCCTCGTCCAGGCTGCCGGCGTCGTGGACGACCTGGCCCTGCCGGCCGAAGCTCATGTCCGGTAGGCCTTCGGGGGTGTAGCGGGCCAGGGCGAGGTTGTCGGCCCCGAAGAGGACCCCCCGGCCCCCTCCGGTGGTGCTGTAGCCGCCGACCAGGATGCGCCGGTCCGGCTGGACGACGAGCGTGTAGGCGTCGTCGTAGGAGCCCTCGGAGAAGCCGGTGGTGACCACGCCGCCGACACCGAAGGTCGGGTCGGCGGAGCCGTCGGGCAGGTACCGGGCCACGATGAAGTCACCGTGGGGCTCGACCGAGGCCATGTCCTCGAAGGTGACCCCGGCCACGACGATCCTCCCGTCGGGCTGGATGGCGAGAGCGCGGACGACGTCGGTGGTGAGCGGCCGCCGTTCCTCGGTCACCAGACCGTCGCCACCGAAGGTGGCATCCAACGTCCCGTTGGACAGGTAGCGGGCCAGGGCCAGGTTCCTGCTGCCACCCTGGTCACTCACCCCTCCCACCACGATGGCGCCATCGGGGTGGAGGGCCATGGCGTAGCCCCAGTCGTAGGACTCGCCGAAGTCGGTCGTGACCATGCCCCCCTTGCCGAAGGTGGGGTCGAGCGAACGGTCGGCGGTGTAGCGGGCCAGGGCGAAGTCATAGGTTCCGTGGGCGTTGCTCACGCCGGCGGCCAGGATCCGCCGGTCAGGCTGGCGGGCGCCCGCGTAGGCCCAGTCGTAGGTTCCGCCGAAGTTGGTGGTGAGCACCCCACCGGTTCCGAACGTCCCGTCGAGCTCTCCCGGCGAGGCGCGGCCCGGGGACGCGAGCACAACCAGCAGGAGCCCGACCATCAACGACAACCCACCAATCCGCCTGCCTCGACGTTGAGGGGCCGCTGAACCTCCAACCGGCGTGTCCACCCTGTTCCTCCCTGGGGGTCTCGACCAGCCCTTCTGGAGGAAGGCGGTACCCAGACCAGCGCCGACAAAACTCGCGTCCCGTCGAACCGGGAGTGCCGGTTCTTCAACCTAGGAAGGGCTCTGGCGCTGGCGGAGGTCCTCGAAGAGGGCCGTCGCCTCGTCGTCGGGCAGGCCGACGACCTCGATCCGCCCGTAGAACCTCGGGCTCTGGACATTCGGCGCCCGGTGAACCCGGCCGTTGATCATGAGGGCGAGACGCTTGCCGATGCTGCGGGCGGCGAAGCCGTCGAGGTTGGCCGACCCGGTCCGCCCGAGCGTGACGCCCACCGACTTGCCCCCGGACTCCAGGACGCCCAGCGAGGCGCTGCGCACATCGTTGGCGTCCACGATCGCCGGGCCGAGGGTGAGGCAGGCGGCCAGCTTCCCGTTCCGCCGCTCGGGCATCACGTCGACGCCCTCGCCCGACCCCTCGCCGGAGCAGGGAGGCTCCGACTCTTCGAGCACCGGACGCAGGGCGAAGACGGCCGCCGCCTCCTTCGAACCGCCGGCGCCGCCCCCGTCGTCGCCACAGGCGATGGGCACCGCCAGGGCGCAGAGCAACAGGAGCGCCGGTCGCCTCATGGGGCACGAAGTCTTCCACGCCCGGCCCGGCAGTCCGGAGCGCCGGGACCCTAGACTCCCGCTGTGTTCGTGGCTCGGCGCCTGGCGGTGGCCATCCTGGCCCTGGCCTGGGCTGCGCTGCCGGCGGCCGCCGCCCCCGGGGACCTCGACTCGACGTTCGGCATGGGCGGCATCCAGAGGACGAACTTCGGCGGGACCTACGACTGGGCCTACGCGGTGGCCATCCAACCCGACGGCAAGATCGTGGCCGCCGGCGTGAGCAACGCCGGCAAGACCTACGACTTCGCCCTGGCCCGCTACACCGCCGACCGTACCCTCGACGCCACCTTCGGCAAGGGCGGGACCGTCACCACCGACTTCGGGGGGTCCTACGACTGGGCCTACGCCCTGGCCCTCCAGCCCGACGGGAAGCTCGTCGTGGCCGGGGTGAGCGACCGCAGCGGCAGCAAGGACTTCGCCCTCGCCCGATACCTCCCCAACGGGGCGCTCGACGGGGGCTTCGGTGACGGCGGGCTGGTCACCGGGTCGTTGCGCCTGCTCACCGTGGACGCCATCCGGGGCGTCGCCGTCCAGCCCGACGGCCGGATCGTCGCCGCCGGCGTCACCTTCGAGGACGAGGTGTCGCTGCGCCCCAACGGTGACTTCATGATCACCCGCTACACCACGACCGGCCAGCCCGATCCCACCTTCGGAATCGGCGGAGCGGTGACCACCGACTTCGAAGGCAGCACCTACGACGAGCTCTATGCGCTCGCCCTCCAGCCGGACGGGCGGATCCTCGCCGCCGGCGTCACCGACAGCGGCGGCGGTCCCGGCGTTCTGTTCGGGGCCGACGATCTGGCCCTGGCCCGCTACACCTCCGAAGGTCTCCTCGACGCCGAGTTCGGTCAGGGCGGGAAAGCCGTGGTGGACCTCGGCAGCCTCGACGAGGAGATCCGGGCTCTGGCCCTGGCCCCCGACGGCAAGATCGTGGTGGCCGGCTACCGGGAGGGCGAGCGCCAGGGCGACCTGATGATCGGACGCTTCGACCGCCGGGGGGTTCCCGACGCCGAGTTCGGCGAGGAGGGGTTCGTCGTCACCGATTCGGGGTCCCGCTCCCGGCTGGAGCGCCTGAGCGCGGTCGCCATCGACCGGGGCGGCATGATCGTGGCCGGAGGCCAGGTGGCCAAGGGCAACGGGGCCGCCGACTTTGCCGTGGTCCGTCACGGCCCGGGGGGTGAGCTGGACCGCACCTTCGGCCGCGACGGTCTCGTCACCGTCGACCTCGGTGGCCGGGAGGACCGGATCCACGCCCTGGTCGTCCAGCCCGACGGGAAGGTCGTCGCCGCCGGAGCCAGCGAGAACGACTTCGTCCTGGCCCGGTTCAACCGGGACAGCTGACCCCGGGGGTTCATCCCCCGGGTCGCCAGGCGGGGTCGTAGTCGGCGGCCGGGTGGTTGGTGAGCCGGCGCTCGGCGTTGGGTCCGAGTTCGACGACGTAGATCTCGCGGTTGCCGTCCCGGTCGGTGACGAAGGCCAGCCGGCGGCCGTCGCCGGCCCAGACCGGCGACGACTCCTCGCCCACGTTGGTGGTGATCCGCTGCTCGCTGCGGGCCCCGGCGGCGACGTCGAGGACATAGAGGTCGCGGTTGCGGTCCCGGCCGCCCACGAAGGCGATGCGGGCCCCGTCGGGCGACCAGGCCGGATCGAAGTCCTCGCCGGCATGGGTGGTGAGGCGCCGCTCCCCCTTCCCGTCGGCCCCGACCACGAAGATGTCGGCGTTGCCGGCCCGCCGGCTGGAGAAGGCGATGCGGGTGCCGTCGGGGGACCAGTTGGGGTCGACGTCGTCGCCGGCGTCGGTGGTGAGGCGCCGCTCCCCCTTCCCGTCGGCGCCCACGACGAAGATGTCCGTCTTCCCCTCCCGCCGGCTGGAGAAGGCGACCCGGGTGCCGTCGGGCGACCAGGCCGGGTCGAGGTCCTCGCCGTCGTCGGTGGTGAGGCGCCGCTCCCCCTTCCCGTCGGCGCCCACGAGGTAGATGTCGGCGTTGTCCTCCCGCTCGCTGACCAGGGCCAGTCGGGTGCCGTCGGGCGACCAGGCCGGTGCCCCGTCGTCCCCCGGGTTGGTGGTGAGGCGGGCCTCGCCGGCGCCGTCGGCCCCCACCAGGAAGATGTCGGTGTTGCCCGCCCGGCGGCTGACGAAGGCGAGCCGGGCCCCGTCCGGCGACCACGTCGGGGTGAAGTACTGCCCCGGCGCCCGGGCCAGGCGGGTCTCGACGGTCCCGTCGCCGTGGACGGAGAAGACCCCGGCCGCCTGGGGGCGGTCAGCCGCGAAGGCCAGCACCCCGACAGAACCGGCGGGTCCGGGGCCGCCGGTGGTCGACGTGGCTGCGCCGGATGGGCCGGTGGCACCGGGACCGGTCCCCGCCGGCCCGCTGCCGGCGATGTCGCCCGACGTCGCCGTGGACTCCGGGCCGCCGTCGCCCCCGTCCTCGCCTCCCCCGCCGGCGCTGGTGGTCGTCGATGGGGCCGCCCGGTCGTCGTCGGACCCGGAGCCACCCAGCGCCAGGAAGCCGGCGAGCACCAGGACGACGACGCCGACACCGGCCGCCGCCATCCGGCGGGAGGTCAGCCGTTCTCCTTCTGGTCGCCTCCGCCCCCCGCCGCCGGGGCCCTGCATTCGGCGCTGGGATCGAACGCCTTCTGGGGGCCGCACAAGCCGACGTTGCCGGTGATGACCCGGTTCCAGGCCCCCTCGTCGAAGAACCGGCCCGGGGCCGGGTCGTCGCCGGGGATGAGGCCCATGGGGATGAAGGTCCCCCGGTAGAGGAAGAACCGCCAGGAGCCGGCGGAAGTCGCCGCCGGGCTCCACCCCGACACGGCCCCGTCGGAGACCTCACCGGTATCAACCTCGAGTCGCTGGCCGAACCGCACCAGGCGCAGGCGCCGGGCGATCTCGCCCGGCGAGGGGCCGCCCTTGAGCCCTTCCACGATGGCCTTGCCGGCCACGTACCCGCGCAGGCCGTCGATCGTGGGTCGCTCGCCGGTGAAGATCGACAGGACGAGATTGGTGTAGACGAGCGACTGCTCGCTGTCCGGGACCACCTCGCCGAGCACGATGACGCCGCCCCGCCGGCCGAGCTCGAAGGACCGGTAGAACCCCTCGTCGAAGTGGCGGTTGGGGACGATCACGGCATTGGTCAGGTCGATCTCGGTCTCGGCCAGGGAGTCGAGAGCCGGCGCCAGCGCGTCCGGGTCGATCCGCAGTAACGAGGCCACGTGAGCGGCGGAGCGGGTGGCCGCCAGCACCAGCGGGCCCAACGGAGCACCTTTCTCGTGCACCAGGGACACGACCTTCACGTCCCGGGCGTCGGAAGGACGGTCACCTTCGACCTGCTCGGCCACGTCCGGGTCGAGGACCAGCCCGGCCTGCAACCCGGCGATCACCCGCTCGGTGGTCGGGTCGCCGGCCTCGGAGAGAACGGCGATCGACCGGGGTGCTTCGGGAGCCACCGGGAACGTGTTGCGGATCACGGTCCGGGCCACCGCCCAGCCCTCGGCGTAGGGATCGCCGGCCATGCGAAACACCCGGGCCCCTTCGTAGGGCGGGGTGGAGGGATCGGCGACGACGACCGGGAGGTCGGAGCCGAAAGCCTGCCCGGCACTGGCCGACCCCCGCCCGCAGGGCGCGGCCAGGTGGGCCCGGTCCCGCAGCCCTTCCGCCACCTGACGGGCGCGCCCGGGGTCGCCGCCGTCGTCGGCGGCTTCGAGCACCACCTTGCGGCCCGAGACTCCGCCGTCGGCGTTGAGGAAGCCGAGGGCCAGGACCATGCCGAGCTGGAACGAGCGGCACCGGCGGGCGTCGGGGCCGGACAGGTCGGCGGGTGCGGCGACGACGACCGGCGGGGCCCCGGGGAAAGCACTGCCGTCGACCCGCAGGGCGACGGGCGCCACCGCCGCCTGGCCGTCCACCGCCAGGGACGCCCGCCATACTCCGGCGGCGGGCAGCTCCACGTCGGTGTGCCAGGCGGCACCGCCCCGGCGCAGGCTGGCCTTGACCGGCTCCTTGGCGCAGGCGCAGGTGAGCGAGGCCTCCAGGGTGCGGGCCTCGGCCAGCGGTCGGGGCGGTGGCACCGGGGTCTCGCCGGCGGCGGCCCCATCCGACCCCGCCGTGTCCCCGCCGGCCACCACGGTGAGGCGGTTCCGGCCCGGGGCCCCCGGCGCCAGGGCGAGGCGCACGACGGCCTGGCCCACCACGGCGTTGGCGAAGGCGGGGCCGGCCAGCACGCTGCCCCGCTGGGCCGGGAGGGGCTGACCCCGGCCCTGGGCCACCCCGGCCAGGGTG
Organism: Acidimicrobiia bacterium; assembly: GCA_050741935.1. Lineage (GTDB taxonomy): Bacteria > Actinomycetota > Acidimicrobiia > IMCC26256 > BP-133 > CAWBJP01. Next base: position 24,528 of record JBOGFE010000329.1, read on the forward strand.
GCGGCGAGCAGGAGCACCCCGACACCCAGGGTGGCCTCGGACCGGAGCGTGCCGGCCAGGGAGAACCTCGGCCCCCGGCCCTGCCGGTCCCGGACCCGGGCCTTGGCGGCCAGGGCCCGGCCGGCCACGCCGCCCAGCACGAGCATGCCCGCCACCAGGGCCAGCTTGACGAGGAGGAACTGGCCGTAGGCCGAGTAACGCAGGAAGTAGCGGTGGTCGACCTCCCGCACGGCGGAGACAGTGCCGGTGACCACGACCACGGCGGCCGCGCCGGCGGCCAGCGGGGAGAAGGCCTTGGCCATGACTCGCCAGGCGCCGGCCCGGGCCGCCGCCGGCACCCCGGCGACGGTGTAGGCCATGGTGCCCAGCCCGCCCACCCACACGCCGGCGGCCACCAGATGGAAGGCCTGGAGCACACCGGCCGGGAGGCGGCCGGCGGTGAGGGCACTCAGGTGGCCGCTGGCCGCCTCGACGCCGAGGAACAGCGCCCCGACGGCGCCCAGGAGATCGTCCCGGCGGCGTCCCGGGCCGAGGAGCAGCGCCGGCACACCGCCCGCCAGCACCCCGGCCAGGCGGACCAGGGCGAACGTGCCGGTGCTGGTGGCGAGCGCGACCTTGAGGCTGGCACCGCCGGCCCCCGCCGTCGCGGTCGCCACGACCGAGCTGACGGCCCCGGTGAGGGCGAGGAGCCAGCCGATGCGTCCCAGCCGGGCGCCGCGGCCGGCGACCACCGACTCGACGTCGGGGTCGAGGCGGCCGCGCAGGCGGGCGGCGAGAGCGGCGGCCCCGAGGAGGAGGGCGGCTCCGACCAGCCCGACCCAGCGCAGGAGCACCCGGGCCGGGCCTTCCGGAGCCGGCGTCTGGTCGGCCGGGCCTCCGCTGGCCGAGAGGTTCTCCGCTCCCGGCGGCGGCCGGCCCCGGTCGTCGGGGGCGGCGAAGCGGTACTCCCCCGAGGCGGTGTGGCCGTCGTCACCGAGCACGGTCCAGCTGACCCGGTAGACGGCCCCGGGCAGCGTCTCCTTCACGT
>JBOGFE010000330.1:0-8319 GCA_050741935.1 Acidimicrobiia bacterium
CCCGCGCCGATGTGGCGACGACACGAGACGGCTCGAGGCCGATCCTGCGTGCGACCGACGGCGCCGCCGTCACCCAGCTCCACTACGCCCGCCGGGGCGAGATCACTCCGGAGATGGCCTTCGTCGCCCTCCGGGAGGGCCTCGAGCCGGCCTTCGTGCGCGACGAGGTGGCCCGGGGGCGGGCCATCATCCCCGCCAACGTGAACCACCCGGAATCGGAGCCGATGGCCATCGGCCGCCACTTCCTGGTCAAGGTGAACGCCAACATCGGCAACTCGGCGGTCACTTCGTCGGTGGCCGAGGAGGTCGAGAAGCTCACCTGGGCCACCCGCTGGGGCGCGGACACGGTCATGGACCTCTCCCCCGGGCCCGACCTCCACACCACCCGGGAGTGGATCCTGCGCAACAGCCCGGTGCCCATCGGCACCGTGCCCATCTACCAGGCGCTGGAGAAGACGGACGGCAGGCCCGAGGAGCTCACCTGGGAGATCTACCGGGACACCGTCATCGAGCAGGCCGAGCAGGGGGTCGACTACATGACCGTCCACGCCGGCGTGCTGTTGCGCTACGTCCCCCTCACGGCCCGGCGGATGACGGGCATCGTGTCGCGGGGCGGGTCGATCCTGGCCGCCTGGTGCCTGGCCCATCACCAGGAGACCGTCCTCGACACCCACTTCGAGGAGCTGTGCGAGATCCTCTCCGCCTACGACGTCGCCTTCTCACTGGGCGACGGGCTGCGCCCCGGGGCCATCGCCGACGCCAACGACGACGCCCAGCTGGGGGAGCTGCGCACCCTGGGCGAGCTCACCAAGGTGGCGTGGGACTTCGACGTCCAGGTGATGATCGAGGGTCCGGGCCACGTGCCCCTGCACAAGATCAAGGAGAACGTGGACCTGCAGATGGAGTGGTGCCACGAGGCGCCCTTCTACACGCTGGGCCCGCTCACCACCGACATCGCCCCCGCCTACGACCACATCACCTCGGCCATCGGCGCCGCCGTCATCGGCATGCACGGCACCGCCATGCTCTGCTACGTCACCCCCAAGGAGCACCTGGGCCTGCCCGACCGTGACGACGTCAAGGAAGGCGTCATCGCCTACAAGATCGCCGCCCACGCCGCCGACCTGGCCAAGGGCCATCCGGGGGCGCAGGCGTGGGACGACGCCCTGTCCAAGGCCCGCTTCGAGTTCCGCTGGGCCGACCAGTTCGAGCTCGCCCTCGACCCCGAGCGGGCCCGGGGCTACCACGACGAGACCCTCCCCGCCGACGGGGCCAAGACGGCCCACTTCTGCTCCATGTGCGGCCCCAAGTTCTGCTCCATGCGCATCACCGCCGACGTCCGGGCCTATGCCGCCGAGCACGGTGTCGGCGACGAACAGGCCATCGAGCTGGGCATGAAGGAGAAGGCGGCCGAGTTCGCCGACGCCGGCGGGAAGGTCTACCTGCCCGTCGACTGATGGCCCACCGCCGCAGCGCGCTCAAGTTCCGGGATTTTCCTGTCGATGCCGAGAGCAGGACAGGAGGTTCGGATGACCGCGAAGACCGACCCCACAGCCCCCGCCCACAAGGTGACCGCCGAGCAGTGGGCCGACTTGCTGGCCCGTCTCGAGCTCGACCCCCAGAGCATCGAGCTGATCACGGCGTTCCTGACCGCCGACGTCTGCGACGGCATCGAGCCCGTCGAGGACTAGAAGCCCGAGCCGCTAGGCGGGCGTGACGGCGACCATCAGGTCGACCGTCCCGGTGTCCTTGCACTCCGGGTCGCCCTGGCAGGAGTCGGCGATGACCTGCTCGGGCCGGCGCTCGAGGACGACCTGCTTCCCGATGTGCCCGCTGGCATCGGACCCGCCGCCGGGACACAGCTCGAAATCGGCCGGCAGCTGCTCCTCGCCGCCCGCCCCGTCCTTGACCGGTTACTCAAGGATTCGGGAAGCGATCGCCTCGGAAACCGAGGCAAATCCTTTCCGAATCGGGATTCAGGCGTACTGGGCGGTGGCCGAGAGGGCCCGGCCGACGGTGACGACCCGCAGCTTCTTGGGGCGGACCCGGTTGGTGACGGCCGGCGGCCGGGCGCCCAGGACGAGGCGCTGGCGCCACCAGACGTCGACGCAGTCGACCCGGACCAGCTCGAAACCGAGGCCCTCCTCGGCCGGGCCGGCGAAGACGACGGCCGACTTGTGCACGTCGTTCTCGAAGTCGATGGTCAGCTCCACGGTGAGGGCGGACTCGCCCAGCGAGCGCAAGAGGGGGACCACGCCCGAGCTCAACGTGACGACCACCGACCCAGCGTACCGGCGGCTGGAACCGTTACCATCCGGGCCTTGGAGGACGAGACCCCCGCCCCGCCCATCCGAGTCGTCCTGGTCGACGACCACCAGATGGTGCTCGACGGACTGGCCGCCATGCTCCGGCCCCACGCCGACACCGTGGTCATGGTCGGGGCCGTCACCGACCCCGACGCCGCTCCGGGGATGGTGCGCGACCTGGAACCCGACGTCTGCCTGCTCGACGTCCGGCTGCGGGGCGCCAGCGGCTTCGACGTGTGCACCGAGGTGCTGCGGCTGGCCCCCGCCACCAAGGTGGTCTTCCTCACCGTCTACGACGACGAGCAGTACCTCTTCCAGGCCCTCCAGGCCGGCGCCTCGGGCTACCTCCTCAAGCAGGTGAGCGGTCCCGAGCTGGTCGGCCATCTGACCCGGGTGGTGGAGGGCGAGGTGGCCGTCGACGCCACCATGGCCGGCCGGGTGGCGCTGTCCGCCGCCCGCCTGTCCAAGGGGGAGTTCTGGCCCGGGGCCCGCCTGGGCCTCACCCAGCGCGAGAGCGAGGTCCTCGGCCTCATGGTCCGGGGGTTGTCCAACCGGGCCATCGCCAACTCGCTGGTGGTGGGCGAGGAGACGGTGAAGAGCCACGTGGGGGCGCTGTACCGCAAGCTGGAGGTGGCCGACCGGGCCCAGGCGGTGGCGCTGGCCCTGCGGGAGGGCCTCTACCGGTGAACACCTGGGACTCGCTGCTCCCCCAGCTGGTGAGCCTGACCGGCGAGGAGATCGACCCCGGCGACCTGATGGCCCGGGTGGCCGTCGTCATCGCCGACGTGACCGGCGCCGACGCCTGCTTCGTGCACCTCCTCGACGACCGGCTGGGCCACCTCGTCCTGGCCGGCGCCACGCCCCCCTTCGACCATCTGGCCGGCACCATCGAGCTCGCCCTGGGCGAGGGGGTGGCGGGCTGGGTGGCCCAGAACGGCGTGCCCGCGGTGGTGGAGGACAAGTGGCACGACACCCGTTACCGCTACATCCCCGCCCTGCGGGGCGAGGACTTCACCTCCATGGTCTCCCTGCCCCTGGTGCGCCCGGGACGGCGGGTGGTGGGGGTGTTCAACCTCCACACCCGGGAGCGGCGCGAGTTCACCCCGGAGGAGATCGACGCCCTGACCCCGGTCGCCGGCCTCCTGGCCGGAATCGTGGAGAACGCCCTCCTCTACCACCGGCTGGCGGAACGGGAGGCCGAGGTGGAGCGCTTCGCCGCCCGCACCATCGAGCTCCAGGAGATGGAGCGCCACCGGCTGGCGGGCGAGATCCACGACGGCATCAGCCAGCGGGTGGTGAGCCTGTGCTTCCGGCTCTCGGCCGCCGAGGCGCTCCTCCCCACCAACACCGCCGAGGCCGCCGTCGAGCTGGCCGAGGCCAAGGCCCTGGCCAACGCCGCCCTGGACGAGACCCGCCGGGCCATCAGCGGGCTGCGCCCCTCCGTCCTCGACGACCTGGGCCTGGCCGCCGGCCTCGACCACCTGGCCCGGGGCATGCCCGGGCTGGAGGCGGACGTGGACGTGACCCCCTGCGTCCTGCCGCCCCACGTGGAGACGGCCCTCTTCCGCATCGCCCAGGAGGCCCTCCAGAACGTGGCCAAGCACGCCCGGGCCACCAGCGTCCGGGTGATGCTGATCGACGACCCCGGCGCCGGCGTGGTCCGCCTCGAGGTGGCCGACGACGGGGTCGGATTCGACCCCGCCAACCGCCGGCCCGACGCCTACGGGCTGGCCGGCATGGCCGAGCGGGCCGCGCTCACCGGCGCCCGCCTGGAGGTGTCCTCCCGCTCGGGCGGTGGCACCACGGTGGCCGTGACCGTGCCCCGGGGCTGACGGGACGCGGGGCTGGCCACCACGCCGTCGTCGTGGAGCAGGCCGATCTCGGCCGCCGACAGGCCGAGCACCTCGGCCAGGACCGCTTCCGTGTGCTCGCCCAGCACCGGCGCCCGGCGGGCCCGGAGCCGGCCCGACACCGTCATGTCGAGGGGCGAGGCGGGCATGAGGTAGGTCCCGATCCCGGGCTGTTCCACGGGGCTGAACATCGGGTTGGCCGTCGAGCAGCGGGGGTCCTCCTCCACCAGCTCCCGGAAGGTCTGGTACGGACCCCAGCACACGTCGTGGGCGTCGAAGATGGCGGCGATCTGGGCCCGGGTGCGGGCCACGGTCCAGGGCTTGAGGATGGAGGCGATGACCTCCCGGGCGGCGAAGCGGTCGCCCTCGTCGCCGAGGTCGACGCCGAGCAGCTTCTCGATCTGCTCACAGGCCTCGCCGATGCCGGTGGCCTCGACGAGGGACTTCCACTGCCGGTCGGTGAGGGCCACGACCATGATCCGCTTCCCGTCCTTGGTGAGGAAGTCCCGGCCGAAGGCGCCGTAGAGGTAGTTGCCGAACTTCGGCCGCTCCGCCCCGTTCACCTGCACCTCGGCGATCTTGCCCAGGTGCCCGACCATGGCCAGGGCCACGTCGGAGAGGGCGAGGCGGACCATCTGACCCTCGCCGGTGCGGCTCCGGTGGCGCTCGGCGGCCAGCAGCCCGGTGGCGGCCAGCCCCCCGGTGATGGCGTCCCAGGCGGGGAGGAGATGGTTGAAGGGCACGCCCAGGTTGGTCGGCCCGGTGGCCCAGGGGAACCCGGTGGCGGGGTTGACCGTGTAGTCGACGGCCGACGACCCGTCGTAGTTGCCGGTGATGTTGACCATGATCAGGTCGGGGCGCAGCGCGGCCAGGGTGTCGTAGTCCAACCACCCCTTGGCCGGGAAGTTGGTGAGGAAGAGCCCGGAGTCGCCGCCGGGAGCAGTGACGAGGCCGGTGACGAGCTCGCGGCCGCGGGGCGAGCGGAGGTCCAGGGCCACGGACCGCTTGCCCTTGTTCAGCCCGGCCCAGAACAGGCTCTGCCCGTCGGCCGTCAGGGGCCAGCGCCCGTGGTCGAGGCCCCCGCCGATGGGGTCGAAGCGGATCACGTCGGCCCCCAGCTGGGCCAGTGTCATCCCCCCCAGGGGCGCGGCCACGAAGGCCGACCCCTCCACCACCCGCATCCCGGCCAGGATCCCGGGCATCACGCCACCAGACCGACGAGGCGCCAGTCGAGGACCAGCTGCTCCCCGGCGGGCGCCCCCGGCGGCGCCTCCTCCGCCGGCCGGTCCACCCACACCCGCGCCCGCAGGTCGACCAGGCCGCCGCCGGATTCGAGGGGGGTCACCGCCTCCACCTCCACCTCGGTGCGCAGGGCGTCGCCCTCGAAGACCGGCCCGGCGTGGTCGCAGCTCCGCCAGCCCGGGATGGTGACCAGCCCCGGCAGGGCCCGGCTGACGGCCGCCCCGGCCAGGGAGATGGTGTGGCCGCCGTAGACCAGCCGGCGGCCGTAGGGGCTGCGGCGGGCGTCGGTGTGGGCCTCGGCCAGGTTGAGGGTGGCCCGGGCCAGCTCGGTGGCGCCCGTGACCGTGTCCCGGAACTCGAGGGCGTAGACCGTGCCGGGCATCAGGTCGCCGATGCGCAGGCCCGTGGCCGTCCGGGCCCGGAAGGCCGAGAGGTCCCAGTCCGCCACCGCCGTCTTCAGCCGGTCGTCGTCGAGGTCCTCGGGGATGCGCGAGAAGTCGTCCGAGAGCCCGGTGTCACCCTCGGGGTCACGCAGGGGGAGCATCGGGCAGCGGTAGAAGTCGAGGACCTGGCGCCCGTCCTGGTTCCGGGTCGTGCAGCGCAGGGCGGCCAGGCCGGTGGCGGGTCGCCCCTCCCGGAGCTGGTTCTGGCGCAGGCCGGCCACCTCGGTGACGGTCTCCAGGGTGTCGCCCAGATGGACCGGGCACTCCAGCACCAGGCCCCGGTAGAACAGGTTCGCCTTCACCCGCTGGGTCAGCCCGGTGGTCTGGCCGATGGCGACGTTGGCCACCAGGAGGGGATGGGCCAGCGGCGCCTCGCGGCCGGTGACGGCAGCCGAGAGGGAGTGGTCGAGGGGCAGGCGCAGGCGGTCGCCGGTGAGGGACTGGTGGAGGAGGGCATGGGCGGTGGTGAGGGTCAGCGGCGGGGCGTCGTCGACCACCTGACCGACCTTCAGGTCCTCGAACCAGGGACCGCCCAGCGGCACCCGAACTTCCTCGGCAATCCGGACGCGAAGCTCGGTCATGGTCCCCTCCTGCCGCCGGCGGTGAGCACTCAGGTCCATGGTCGGACGGGCGCGACGGCACTCTCCTCCCCCCGGAGGGGGATTCGCCGGGTGACCCGGCGTCAGTCCAGGGCGGCGACGGAGACGACCGGCCGGGCCGGCGGGCTGGCGCCCAGCGAGCCGGAGAAGGCCTGGTCGGAGAAGTTGAAGACGCCGCCGTCCTCGCCCACCATCAGGTAGCCGTTGCCGTAGGGGACCATGCCGGTGACGGGCCGGTTGAGCTGCTGGCCGCCGAGGGAGCCGCGGAAGGCGCCCTCGAAGGAGAAGACCCCGCCGTCGGACGCCACCAGCCAGTAGCCCACCCCGTCGGGGTCGGGCACCAGCGACTGCACCGGGGCGTTGAGGCGGATGGCGCCGGTCGAGCCGTAGAACACGGCGTCGCCGAAGGTGAAGATGCCACCGTCGGAGGCGACCATGTAGTAGCCGAGGCCCGTGGGCGTGGGGATCGAGTCCAGCACCGGCCCGTTGAGCCGGATCCCGGCCACGTCGCCGAAGTGCTGGGCGGCGCCCTTGGTGATGACCCGGCCCTTGGACGTGAAGATCCAGTAGCCGTGGCCCGACGGGGTGGCCGAGAGGCTGGTCACCTTCTCGCCCGGCATCAGCCGGAAGGATTCGACGTTCCCCATGTGGGTGGCGTCCCCGAAGGTGAAGACGTGCCCGGCGTCGTCGACGATCCAGTAGCCCCCGCCCGACGGGGTCGGCTCCAGGTCGACGGCCAGGTCGCCGCCCGACAGCGGGGCGTTCCCCATCCAGGGGGCGTCACCGAAGGTGTAGACGGCACCGTCGGCCGCCACCATCCAGTAGCCGGAGCGGGCCGGGACCCCGGGTTGGAACGGGGGCGGGTCGGACGGGCCGCCACCCCCCGGGGGTGCCCCCGGTGTCGGGTTCGGGCCGCCGCCCCCGGCCGTGTCCCGCACGACCACGAAGGCGCTCACCGACTCGCGTTCCTCCCCGTCCTCGGGCTGGTTCATCACCTCGCCGTCGACCACGAACGTGGTTCCGCCGCCGCCGTCGAGGCCGACGGCGTCGGTGGCACCCAGGCCGAGGAGGAGATTGGTGGCGTCGTTCAGGCTCATCCCCACGGAGTCGCTGCCGTTGCCCTGGTCGTCGACGGTCACCATGAAGATGTCGCCGGCCGTGCTCCAGCCGAGCATCGTGCGGGGGTGGGTTCCGGTGGTGAAGCTGTCGGAGGCGGTCTGGTCGAACGCCTTCTGGCCGTCCCGGAGGAGGACGGGGTGGCTGCCGAGGCTCTCGACGGCGTCGGTGGGGCTGGACAGCGACAGGGTGAGCGGATGCCTGTTCTGGTTGTCCCCGGTCTCCACGCTGGTCCACAGGCGGCGCACCGCCTCGTCGCCCGTCCCCGTGCCCCGCAGCACCACCCCGTTGGCGGGGATGGGGCCACCGGCCGGGCGGAGGCCGACCGCTTCGAGCGTCACCGAGTGGTCGAGCGCGCCCAGCGGCTCGGCCGCCTCGAGGACGAGTTCGGCGCCGGCGCCGGCCGGGGCCGGGCCACCCCACTCCGGGGTGAAGAGGGCGATCTCGTTGTCGGCCAGGGCCGTTTCGCTGACGGCCCGGTTGATGGCGGTCAGCTTCACGCTGGTGCCGTCGTCGGCGCGGACGAAGGCCGTCCAGAGCAGGTCGCCGGCGATCAGGCGGCCGTCGCCGGTCAGGGTCACCTGGGGGTGCCCGGGCTGGGGTGAGCGCAGCATCCGCCCGCCCGACACCGCTCCCCCGAGCGCCTGCTTGGTGTTCTGGTAGTCCCAGAAGTCGCCGTTGATGGCCACCATGCAGTTGACCCGGGCACACATGGCGCTGGGCAGCTCACGGCCGTCGTCGTTGTGGGTGATCCGGTCCTGGG
>JBOGFE010000331.1:0-6173 GCA_050741935.1 Acidimicrobiia bacterium
AACGAGTACAGGTGCGAGGGGACGTCACAGGCGGCGCCGGGATAGGTGTTGTCCCGCCAGGTGCCGCCCACCTCGCCGGCCCGCTCCAGCACGACGAAGTCGTGGACCCCCGCCTCCTTCAGGCGGATGGCCATGCCCAGGCCGGCGAAGCCGCTGCCGATGATGACCGCTTTCGTCGGTCTCACCGGGCGGGCTCCCAGATCCCGGCCGCCTTCCACAGCGGGCGGGACAAGGGCCCCACCAGGCCGAGCTCGACCCAGAGCCTGCGGGTCTTGGCCACCGACTCGGCCAGGGTGCGGCGGGCCTCGGGGGACTCGAAGGCCTGGCGCAGCACGTCCTTGGGGATGTGGAACTCGCGGACCAGGTCGCCCGGGGGGCGGATCATGAGCCGGGCCATGATCCCGAGCACGACGGGGGCCATGAACGACAGGACGGCCCGGTGGGCGCGGCTCATCCGCGGCGTCCGCTCGTTCAGGTAGTGACGGGCGAAGGAGAGGTGGCGGGCCTCCTCGGCCACGTGGATGCGCATGATGCGCTCCACCAGCGGATGCATGGTGTCGCCCTCCTCCTTCAGCTGGCGCCGCTGGAGGTGGTCGACGGGGTCCTCGCCCCCCAGGACGAAGAGGAAGAACAGGGCGGGGAAGCGGCCGGCCAGCGGGACCACCCGGTGCTGGGCCAGCCACCGGAGGGTCCTCGGCATACCCCGCACGGGCAGGCCGGTGCGGTTCACGAACTCCTGGAACATGAGGGTGTGCTCCGACTCCTCCACGATCTCGTGGTGGAGGTAGCGGAACTGGGGCGTGCCGTTGGGCATCCCGCCGGCGTGGCGCAGGAGGCCCTGCTGGAGCAGGTTCTCGAAGTGCCAGCCGATCTTCATGCACGCCCCGTAGCGGTACAGGGCCAGGCGCCGGCGCTCCTCGGCCGGCAGGGAGCGGTACCACTCGGTGGCGGCCAGGGGGTCGAACACCGGCAGCTCGGCCGGTGGCCCGTCCGGCCCGACGTCGAAGGTCGGGTCGTCCCAGTCGAGGTCGTAGGCGTGGGTGTGGCGCTCCATCGACAGCTTGTTCAGCCGGTCGAGGGTCGCCTCGAAGGTGGTGTCAGTCATGGGAACCTCACTCGGGCGGCGATCTGCTGGAGGGAGAGGGGGAGCAGGCGGTGGAGCCACCAGCCGGCTCTGGCCTCCCACCCCACGGTGACGAGGGCGCGGTCCCGCCGGACGGCGTCGACCACGGCGGCGGCGACCATCTCGGGCGGGTGGCCGCGGCGGAACAGGCGCTCGGTCCGCTCCCGCACGGCGGCGGCGGACCGGCTGCCCACGTAGCGGGTGGCCGTGACGATGGGGGTGGCGATGACGCCCGGGCACACGGCCGAGACGCTCACGCCGGCCGGGCCCCAGTCGGCCCGGAGGCACTGGGAGAGGGCGAGCACCGCCGCCTTGGTGGTGACGTAGGCGGGCTCGGTGGCCCGCATGGTGTAGCCGAGGCCGGAGGACATGTTGACCACCGCGCCCGACCCCCGGGCCAGCATGCCCGGGCCGAAGGCCAGGCAGCCTTGGACGACGCCGTCGAGGTTGATGGCGCGGATCCAGCGCCACTCGTCGACGGTCATCTCGGCCAGGCGTCCGGTCATGCCCACGCCGGCGTTGTTGACCAGGACGTCGAGGGGGCCGTGGTCGTTGCCCACCGTCTCGGCCAGGCGGCTCACGGCCTCCCAGTCGGCCACGTCGCAGACCAGGGGATGGGCCACGCCGCCCGCTTCGGCGCAGGCGGCGGCGGTCTTCTCGGCCGACTCGGCGTCGATGTCGACGCACAGCACCCGGGCCCGGTCGGCGGCGAAGGCCAGGGCCGTGGCCCGGCCGATCCCGCTCCCAGCGCCCGTGATCAGCACCAGGCTCCCGTCGAGGTTGTTGACCATGGGTCAACACCCTACTGGACTATTGACTACAAGTCAATTAGGATGAGGAGCATGTCCTCGCCCTCGCCCACGCCGCCCCTCAACCGCCGCCTCGACCCCGACGCCCGCCGCCGCCAGCTGCTGGAAGCGGGCTTCGAGATGATCCAGAGCCGGCCCTTCTCCCAGGTGACGGCGGACGAGGTGGCCCGGGCGGTGGGGGTCTCCAAAGGGCTCGTGTTCCACTACTTCCCCACCAACCGCGACCTGCAGGTGGCCATCGTCCGGGTGGCCGCCGGCGAGCTCCTGAGCCGTCTCGACATGGACCCCGACCTCGCCCCCCAGCAGCGCCTCGGCGCCGGCCTCGACGCCTTCGTCAGCTTCATCGAGACCCAGCCGGCCAACTACCTGGCCGTGGCCCGCAGCGTGGGCACCGACCCCGCCCTGCTCGCCGTCTTCGAGGAGACCCGGGCCGCCGTGGTCGACCTGATCCTGGCCGCCATCGGCCTGGCCGACGACCCGCCCCCCGGCCTGCGGATCGTCGTCCGGGGCTGGATCGCCATGGTGGAGGAGTCCGTCCTCCACTGGCTGGAAGGATCCCCGGTACCCCGTGAGCAGCTGCTCGGGTTCCTTCAGCGGGCGGCGGCGGTGATGCTGCCCGACGCGCTGGTCACCTTCTCCCAACCCGCCCCCGCCGAAGCCGGAGCCGCCGGCTGACCCCTACAGGTAACCGAGGGTCTTGAGGCGGTCGCGGACCAGATCCAGGTCGTGGGTCTCGGCGCCGGCCAGGTCGCGCAGGACGAAGAGCACGAACTCGGTGGGCGAACGGAACCCGGTGCCGTCAATCAGCTCCTGGAGGTGCTCGTAGAGCGGTCGGGGGATCTTGAGCGTGACCGTGTCGACAGCCATGGGCTGAAGTCTCGCGCCTCCCACAGGAGGGTGTACGTCGCCCCCCGGACACCTGCCGGTCACCAGGGATCGTCGGGCGCCGGGCTCGGATCGGCGACGCTACCGTCCGGTAAGGTGGCGAGCGCGGCACGGCGAGGTAGGGGGCTTCGATCATGAGGGTGTGGGTGGATCCGCAGCGGTGCCAGGGCCACAACCGGTGCTACGCCCTGGCGCCCGAGCTCTTCGACGTCGACGACTACGGACTGTCGTCGGCCAGGAACGACGGTGTCGTTCCCCCCGGGCTGGAGGACAAAGCCCGGTTGGCCGAGGCCAACTGCCCCGAGTTCGCCATCAAGGTCGAAGAGGACGCCGCCCCGTGAGCGGCGATGACGCCCGTCCCCCGGTCGAGGACTGGGCCACCGACTACGACATCTTCGACCGCGACTACGTGACCGATCCGGCCCCCATCTGGGACGATCTCCGGGCCCGGTGCCCGGTGGCCCGCACCGAGCGCTGGGGTGGCTCGTGGATGCCGACCCGCTACGAGGACGTGAGGGAGCTGGCCCGGATCGTGCCCGAGCTGTCGTCGGACGAGCCGCTGGTGGTGAAGCCGGTGGCCATCGACCCCGACGACGCCTTCTACGGGGTCAAGGCACCCCCCATCTCGAGCGACCCGCCCGAGCACGGGCCCGCCCGCCGGCTCATCCTCCCCGCCTTCTCGCCCGCCGCGGTGGCCGGCCACCGGCCCTTCACCGAGGCGCTGGCCCATCAGCTGATCGACGCCTTCGCGGCCCGGGGCCGCGCCGACGCCGCCGCCGAGTACGCCCAGCAGATCCCGCCCCGGGTCATCGCCCACCTCCTGGGCGTCGATCCCGACCAGGCCGACAACTTCGTCACCTGGGCCCGGGGCCTCCTCGAGCAGGGCCTCAAGGACCCCGCCGTCCGCCTGGAGGCGCGCCACAACATCCTCGGGTTCTTCCTCGAGCAGGTGCGGCAACGCCGGGCCGAGCCCCGGGACGACTTCATCTCCGGGCTGCTGGCGGGTGAGCTCGACGGTGAGCCGGTGTCGGACAAGCACGCGGTGGGCACCTGCAACCTGTTGCTGGTGGCCGGGATCGACACCACCTGGAGCTCCATCGGGTCCGCCCTCTGGCACCTGGCCACCCATCCCCAGGACCGCAAGCGCCTGGTGGCCGAGCCCGAGCTCATCCCCACCGCGGTGGAGGAGCTCCTCCGGGCCTACTCGCCCGTCACCATGGCCCGGGTCGTCCACGAGGAGGTCGAGGCGGTCGGGGTCACGTTCCGGCCCGGCGAGCGGGTGCTCATGAACTTCCCCGCCGCCAACCGCGATCCCGAGGCCTTCCCCGACGCCGAGCAGGTGATCATCGACCGCCAGGCCAACCGCCACATCGCCTTCGGCGTCGGCATCCACCGCTGCGCCGGTTCCAACCTGGCCCGCATGGAGATGGACGTGGCCCTCGGCGCCTTCCTGGACCGGATCCCCGAGTTCTCCCTGGAGGACCCGTCGGCCGTCACCTGGGCCGGCGGACAGGTGCGCGGGCCCCGCCAGCTTCCGATCGTCTTCCCGCCGGCCGCCTAGGCTCGCCGCCTCCGGCGTTTCCGCGCCACGCCAGAACCCGTGGCGTTCCTCACCGACAACCGTCCGTTGGCAACGAACGCCACCAGCCCGGGAACCGGCACGGTGGAGGCCGGTCAGTCGACCGGGCGGACGGGCAGGCCGGCGGCGGCCCAGGCCTGGAAGCCGCCGTCGAGGTCGCCGGCCGAGGTGAAGCCCATCTCGACCAGGGTGGCGGCGACGAGGCTGGAGGCGTAGCCCTCCGAGCAGACGACCACCACCTCCTGGTCGTAGCCGGTGACCTCGGCCAGGCGGTGGAGACCGGCCGGGTCCAGGCGCCACTCCAAGACGTTGCGCTCGATGACGGTGGCGCCGGGGATCTCCCCCTCCCACCGGCGCTGGGCTTCGGGGCGGATGTCGATGACGAGGGCGCCCCGGTCCAGCGCCTCGCTCGTCTGCTCGGGGCTGAGCCGCCGGATCCGGCTCCGGGCCTCGGCCAGCAGCTCGTCGACGGTCCTGGGGCTCATGCGGCCCCAGTCTGGTGCAGCTCGGGCACGCCGCTCTCCCCAGCTCGAAACTTTCCCATTCGGTGCAGCAGGACTTTGATGCTGCGCCGCCAATCTCTAGTGTGTCAACTATTTCGATTAAGTTACTAGAGAAGATCGCCACACCGAACGAAGAGGGGGAACCCAGATGCACCGTCCCACCCGCACCGGCCTCGTGGCCGCCCTGCTGGCTGTCGCCCTCGCCAGTGCCGCCTGCGGCGGATCCGAGCCGAAGCAGACCGAGGCCAAGGGCTCCGTCGAGCCCCAGGCGGCCGAGAAGCTCGACCTGCGCCTCGGCTACTTCCCCAACGTCACCCACGCCGCCGCCGTCGCCGGCGTCGAGAAGGGGATCTTCGCCGACAAGCTGGGCGAGAACGTGACCCTGAAGCCGGCCACCTTCAACGCCGGCCCGGCCGCCATCGAGGCCCTCTTCGCCGGTGCCCTCGACGCCACCTACATCGGCCCCAACCCGGCCATCAACGCCTTCTCCAGGTCCAACGGCGAGGCCATCCGCATCATCGCCGGCGGCACCTCGGGCGGGGCCTTCCTGGTCACCTCGCCCAGGATCGCCAAGGACGCCGACCTCAAGGGCAAGAAGATCGCCACCCCCCAGCTGGGCAACACCCAGGACGTGGCCCTGCGGGCCTGGCTCCTGTCCAAGGGCTACAAGACCAACACCCAGGGCGGTGGCGACGTCTCCATCGTGCCCCAGGAGAACGCCCAGACCCTCGAGCAGTTCAAGAGCGGTCACATCGCCGGCGCCTGGGTGCCCGAGCCCTGGGCCACCCGCCTGGTGCAGGAGGCCGGCGGCCGGATCTACCTCGACGAGCGCACCCTCTGGCCCGGCGGCCAGTTCGTGACCACCCACCTGATCGTGCGCACCGCCTTCCTCGACGAGCACCCCGACGTGGTCGAGAAGCTGCTCGCCGGCCACCTCGCCGCCACCGAGTTCGTCAACCGGGAGCCGGCCGAGGCCCAGACGCTGACCAACGCCGGGATCGCCCGGATCACCGGCAAGGCCCTGCCCGAGCCGGTCATCAGCTCGGCCTGGAACAACCTGAAGTTCACCTTCGACCCGGTGGCCTCCAGCCTGCGCAAGGGGGCCGAGGACGCCAAGGCGGTCGGCCTCCTCGACCCCGCCACCAAGCTCGACGGGATCTACGAGCTCGGCATGCTGAACAAGCTCCTGGTCAACTCCGGCCAAGCGGAGGTGAAGGGCTGATGTCTCTCCTCCAGACGAGGAACGGGGTGGCGGCGGCCGCCACCCCCCTCGC
>JBOGFE010000332.1:0-4441 GCA_050741935.1 Acidimicrobiia bacterium
TGACCTTCTCGAGCACGGGAAGGAGGTCCTTCACGGCCGAGATCTTGGAGGCCACGAACAGGACGTAGGGGTCCTCCAGGACCGCCTCCATCCGCTCGGGGTCGGTCACGAAGTAGGGGGAGATGTAGCCCTTGTCGAACCGCATGCCCTCGACCATGTCGAGGTCCATGCCGAAGGTCTGGGACTCCTCGACGGTGATGACGCCGTCCTTGCCCACCTTCTCCATGGCCTCGGCGATGGTGGCCCCGATCTCGGGATCGGCGGCCGAGATGGCGGCCACGTTGGAGATCTGGTCCTTGGACTCGACCTCCTTGGCCTGGTTCTTGATGGCGTCGACGGCCACGGCCACGGCCTTCTCGATACCGCGCTTGAGCGTCATCGGGTTGGCGCCGGCGGCGACGTTGCGCAGTCCCTCGCGCACCATGGCCCAGGCCAGCACCGTCGCCGTCGTCGTGCCGTCACCGGCCACGTCGTCGGTCTTCTTGGCCACTTCCTTGACGAGCTCGGCCCCGATCTTCTCGAAGGGGTCCTCGAGCTCGATCTCCTTGGCGATGGACACGCCGTCGTTGGTGATCGTGGGAGCGCCCCACTTCTTCTCGAGGACGACGTTGCGCCCCTTGGGGCCGAGCGTGACCCGCACCGCGTCGGCGAGCTGGTTCATCCCGCTCTCGAGCGCCCGTCGGGCCTGCTCGTCAAAAGCAATAATCTTCGGCATCTCTGGGAAACCCCCTGGAGCAACGGTTGGGAACTCTGGTATTAGCACTCTCACCCCGAGAGTGCTAATCACATTAGCGTTGTAGTCGAGCTCCCGCGCACACGCAAGTCCGTCAGCCCGAGGAGGACACCGTGGCCCGCACTCCATCCACCATGCTGCCGCTGGGTACGCCGGCGCCGGGTTTCGAGCTGCCCGACCCGGAGGGGAAGCCGGTGTCGATCTCGGACTTCGGCGCCGCCCCCGTCCTGGTGGTGGTCTTCCTCTCCAACCACTGCCCGTTCGTCCAGCACGTGGCCGCCGGTCTCGGCGAGGTGGCCCGGGACATCCAGGCCAACGGCGGGGCGGTGGTGGGCATCATGGCCAACGACATCGCCAACTACCCCGACGACCGCCCCGAGGCGATGGCGAAGATGGCCGAGCGTCACGGCTGGACCTTCCCCTACCTCCACGACGAGACCCAGGAGGTGGCCAAAGCCTACCGGGCCGCCTGCACCCCCGACTTCTACGTCTTCGACGGCCAGCGCCAGCTCGTCTACCGGGGCCAGATGGACGGCGCCCGCCCCGGCAACGACGTGCTCGTCACCGGCGAGGACCTGTGGGCCGCCGTCGAGGCGGTCCTGGCCGGCCGCCCCGTCGACGAGGACCAGCGCCCCTCCATGGGCTGCAACATCAAGTGGAAGGCGGGCAACGAGCCCGACTACTTCTGAGACCTGGCGTTCTACCGGCGGCTAGGCCCACCAGGTTCGATACGTGCCCGGCGTCGATTCGAAGCCGCAGGGCCGATGGAGCCGCTGGGAGGCCAGGTTCTCGTCGTCAATCAGCGCATGCGCCCCCGGGGCCCCGCGGGCGGCGGCTCGGGCCAGCAGTTCGGTCAGGAGCCGGTGGCCTCGCCTGAGCCGACGGTCCGCCGGGGCGACACCGATGTCCATGACCCACAGCCATCCGTCGCCGTCCCGGGAACCCAAGGCGAAAGCCACCGGCTCCCGGTCCCGCCAGGCGCTCAACCACAGCGACTCATCCCGCGCGGCGACGGCGTGAGCGGAGAGAGCGGCGAGGACGGCTCCACAGATGCGCGGTCGCCACCTCCGAGAACCCCGCGGCGGTCAGCGCTCGCAACCAGTCCTCGACCTGGGCGACGTCATCGGCGGGTTTCGTCTCGACATACCGCCGGCCCCGAAGCGCGGGCTGGGCGGCAGCCCAGGAAGCGAACGCCTCATAGCCCGATCGACGGACCGCCGTCGGCACGCCGGTCCGGAAGCGGGGCGCCCAAACGGTCAGCTGACCTTCGCCGGCCGGACCATCGGGCTGGTCGTCTCGCAGCGGCCCGCGTCCGACCACCCGCCCGTCCGGATCGGCGAGCACGACACCGTCAGAGATCTCGACAACCTCGATCACGGCATGCCCTCAGAGCAACTTCGAGTTCTCTGCCCGCAGGATACGGCTGGCGCCGGTCCGTCAGGGCTTGAACGTCCAGTCGCCGAAGCGGTTCTCGCCGAAACGGTCGGCCGGGTTCTTGCTCTTCGTCAGCGGGTTGTGGGACCAGTCGGGCTGCTTCAGCCGGAACTCCTCGTCGCTCAGGGCGACGCCGTCGACGATGTCGACGAGCTCGGCGATGAGGTAGGGCTCCACCGGTCCGGCCTCGCCGGTGAGGTGCGCCTGCACCTCGTCCGGGAACCGGGCCAGGATGCTCTGGAGCACGATCTTGTGCTGGTGGGCCAGATAGCAGCGGGCCTGCTCGTTCACGGTGGAGCACTGGGTCTCGATGGACCGGAGCGTGCGGTCGTCGGCCTCCGAGCGGCTGAGCTGCCCCAGGAGGTCGGCCAGCCGGAGGCCGCCGTGCTTGCACGGTGTGCACTGGCCGCACGACTCCACGCCGAGGAACCGGGCCACGCCGGCGGCGACCGCGGCCAGGTCGACGCTGTCGTCCAGGACGATGAAGCTGCCCGAGCCCAGCCCGCTGCCGATGGCGGCCAATCCCTCGTAGCTGACCGGAGCGTCCAGGAGCTCCTCGGGGATGATGCCGTTGGAGACACCGGGGAGCACCGCTTTGATGCGTCGCCCGGGAAGGGGACCGCCCCCGATGCCCTCGATGACCTTCCGCAGCGACGTGCCCATGATGACCTCGGCCACGCCGTGACGGCGGGTGGCGCCGGTCACCGTGCACACGATCGTCCCCGGCGACTCCGGGGTCCCGACGTGGCGGAACCAGTCCGCGCCCCGGGCGATGATGCGGGGGACGTTGGCCAGAGTCTCCACGTTGTCGACCAGCGCCGGGGGGGCGATGAGCTCCTCGAGGGGGCCGGCCATGTCCACCCGGGCGGCCAGGCCGCTCCCGGGAGCTTCACCGGCCTTGCGGATGGCCGCCCGCTCCACCCCGCGGCGGAAGGGCGGGGCGATCCGGGGGAAGGGGTGACGCCCGTCGATCGCCTCGAGGAGCGCGCTCTCCTCCCCGTAGAGGTACTCCTCCGGGCCCTCGAACACTTCGAGCCCGATCCCGGGAGCCCACCCCGCGGCCTGCACCTCGGCGATCGCCGCCCGCACCCGGGCCACCTCGGTCTCGAAGGAGCGCTTCAGGGCGAAGACCACATGGTCGGCGCCGACGGCCAGGGCGGCGATGAGGGCCCCCTCCACGACGTGGTAGGGGTTCTTGCGCAGGATGCTGCGGTCCTTGAAGGTGCCGGGCTCACCTTCGGCGCCGTTGACCACCACGGTGGTGGGCTCCACGGAGGAGCGGTTCTCGACCATCGTGCGCCACTTCCGGCCGGTGGGGAATCCGGCCCCGCCCCGACCCCGGAGGCCGGAGGCCTCCAGTTCCTTGATGAGCACGCCGCGGTCGACGGACCGGGCGGCGGTCAGGCCTTCGCCACCCCGGCGCGAGACGTATTCCTCCAAGGTGGAGATGGTGTCGGCGAACAGGACGCGGACCCCCGTCTTCACGGGCGGCTCCGGGGCACGAAGCTCTTGACGATCAACGCGGGATGGTCGGGCGTGGACAGCAGGGAGGTGGTCCACCACCCCCCCGGGCCGGGCTCGGGGCGACCGAGCATGGTCCCTCCCGTGATCGCCGTGGCCACGAAGACGCAGTCGTCGTCGGCCACCAGCTCGTCGACGCCGACGATGTGCGAGAGGTCGGCACCGGCTTCCTCCAGCCGGGCCCGCTCGCCGTCGCTCTGGGGCGCGAGGCGGCCCTGCATGCCGCCCCCCAGGGCACGGGTGGCGCACCCCATGATCACTCCCTCGGGGGCGCCGCCCACACCGACGAGCATGTCCAGGTCGCCTCCGGGCAGCAGGACCCGCAGGGAAGTCATGACATCGCCGTCGGCGAAGAAGACGACGGCGGCCCCGGTGCGGCGCACGGCGGCCACCAACTCGGTGTGGCGGGGCCGGTCCTGAATGGCCACGGCCAGCTCGTTGACGGGTTTGCCCAGGGCGGCGGCCACCGCAGCCAGATTCTCCTCGACCGGCAGATCCAGGGAGACAGCGTCGGCGGCGGCGGCGCCCACCACGAGCTTCTCCATGTACCACCCCGGCGTCGCCCACAGGCTGCCGGTGGGCGCGGCGGCCAGGACACTGACCGCTCCCTCCTGGCCCCGGGCGCACAACTTGGTTCCTTCGAGGGGGTCGACGGCCAGGTCGCAGGCCGGGCCGTCACCGGTCCCCAGCTCCTCGCCGGCGTAGAGCATGGGGGCGTCGTCCTTCTCGCCCTCTCCGATCACGACCCGGACG
>JBOGFE010000333.1:0-8437 GCA_050741935.1 Acidimicrobiia bacterium
CCCTGCGGGGGCTGATACCCCAGGAACGCAACCTCGAGATCGAGATCGCCGGCCTGTACTGGCACTTCGTCGACGTGGTCTGGATCATCATCTTCACCGTCGTCTACCTCGTCCCCAACTAAGGAGCCGTGCACCGTGGAGGAGACCGCCGCCACCGCCACCGAGGAGAGCGCGGAGTCCTCGGGGACAACCGGGGCCCCGGCCGAGCTCGAGGCCGCCCCCGGACAGGAAGGGCCGGAGGGCCACGACCCCCACGCCCATCCGAGCCCGCTCAAGTACGTCGGGATCGCCATGGTCCTGGCCTTTGTGACGGCGATCGAAGTCGGCCTCTACTACCTCGACCTGCCGGACAAGCTCCTCGTGGCCATGCTCCTCGGCCTCGCCTTCATCAAGTTCGCCATGGTGGCGGCCTACTTCATGCACCTCAAGTTCGACGGGCGGCTCCTGCGGCGGCTGTTCATCACCGGGATCGTGCTGGCGATGGCCGTCTATACCGTCGCCCTCCTCACCCTGGACGTCCTGCTCGGATGAACCCGTGGGCCTGGCATCCTCACCCTGACGTCTGGCTCCTGGTGGCCGTCCTCGCCGGCGGCTACGTCTTCGCCGTCCGCCGCCTCGGTCCCAGCCGGGTCGCCCCGGGCCAGCCCGCGGTGACCCGGGTCCAGATGGCCGCCTTCGGCGGCGGGCTGCTCAGCCTGTGGCTGGGCGCCGACTGGCCCCTCCACGACCTGGGCGAGGGCTATCTGTACAGCCTGCACATGACCCAGCACCTCATCTTCAGCCTGGTGGCCCCGCCGCTCCTGCTGCTCGGCACCCCCGCCTGGCTGGCGCGGGAGCTGCTCCGCCCGCCCCGGCTCTTCGCCGTCTTCTCGAGGCTGGCCCGGCCGCTCCCGGCGCTGATCCTCTTCAACGCTCTGATCGTGGTGACCCACTGGCCCGCCTTCGTCGACCTCACGCTGCGGTCGGAGCCGATCCACTTCGCCGCCCACGCCGCCATCTTCCTCGCCGCCGTGTTCATGTGGTGCCCGGTGGCCGCCCCCCTCCCCGAGCTCCGGCCGCTCTCGCCCCCGGCTCAGATGCTCTACCTGTTCCTCCAGTCGATCGTGCCCACGGTCCCCGCCTCGTTCCTGGTCTTCGCCGAGCGTCCCATCTACCGCTTCTACGAGACGGTGCCCCGGCTCTGGGGGGTGTCGGCCGGCGAGGATCAGCGCATCGGGGGCCTGCTCATGAAGCTGGGCGGCGGCTTCCTGCTGTGGGCGATCATCACCGTGATCTTCTTCCGCTGGCACGCCGAGGAGGAGTCGGCCGACCGGTCGGCCCGGCGCTGGCGGGCCCTGGAACGAGAACTCGACGATCCGACGAGGTGGCGTACGTCATGAAGGAGCTCCGGGACCGGGTCCTGATCCCCCTGGCCATCCCGCTGGCGGCGGCGGTGGTCATCGTGATCGTGGTCCTCAACTTCTCCCGCATCCTGCTGGCCGTGGAGGAGCGGGGAGGCGAGCTGTTCGCCACCACCATCGCCATCATCGTCGCCTCCGGCGTGCTCCTCGGCGCGTCGTGGATCTCGGCCAGAGGCGAGCAGCGCTCGGGCGGGAACATCGGGGCGCTGATCGTCTCGGGACTGCTGCTGGTGACGGCCGGCGCCGTCGGCGCCGAGGCGATCCAGGAGGAGCACGACAAGGAGTTGGCCGAGGAGCACGCCGAGGACGTCGGCCCCCCCGATCTCTCGGTGACGGCCGGCCCGGGGTTCAAGTTCACTCCGCCGGCCGCGGAGGCCCCGGTGGGCAAGGTGGTCATCGAGTACGTGAACGCCGACACGCAGGCCCACACCTTCGTCATCGACGGTGTTCCCGGCTTCAAGCTCGAGGTCGGAGCCAAAGGCGAGAAGGCGAAGAAGGAGGCCGAGCTCGAAGCCGGCCAGTTCACGTACTTCTGTGACATCCCCGGCCATCGCCAGGGCGGCATGGTGGGCACTCTGACCGTGGCCGAAGGGGCCGGTGGCGGTGGCGGCGAGGGGGGTGCTGAGGTGGTGGCCGAGCCCACCCTCACCTTCGAGCCGGCCGATATCACCGCCCCGGCCGGGCCCGTGGAGTTGACTCTGCGCAACGACGACCGCCAGCTCCACACCCTGGTCGTGGAGGGGCAGCCGAAGTTCACGAAGCTGGAGGTGGCGGCGAAGGACGAAACGGCTTCGGGCACCCTGGACGTGGGCCCGGGCACCTACGTCTTCTTCTGCGACGTTCCCGGCCATCGAGCCGCGGGCATGGAGGGCACGATCAAAGTCGGCTGAGCGCGCCCACCGGACCTAGGGTGGCCCCCCGTGGTTCCCGCCGGCCTCGATCCTGAGCGCATCCCCCGTCACGTGGCGGTGGTCATGGACGGCAACGGGCGCTGGGCCCGCCGCCAGGGCCTCAAGCGCACGGATGGGCACGCGGCGGGGGAGACGGCCCTCTTCGACACGATGGAGGGGGCGCTCGAGCTGGGCGTGAAGTGGTTCACGGTGTACGCCTTCTCCACCGAGAACTGGCGCCGGCCCCTCGACGAGGTCCGGTTCCTCATGAACTTCAACGAGACCCTGCTCATGCGCCGGCGCGACGAGCTGCACGAGCGGGGGGTTCGGATCCGCTTCTGCGGCCGGCGCGGCGGCCGGGTGCCGGCCCGGGTGCTGCGGCGCATGGAGGAAGCGGAGGAGCTGACCCGGAACAACCGGAAGATGACGCTGGTCATCGCCTTCAACTACGGGGGGCGGGCCGAGCTGGTGGACGCCGCCCGGGCCCTGGCCGAGGACGTGGCCGCCGGCCGCCTCGACCCCGCCCGGGTGGACGAGAAGGCCCTGGCCCGCCACCTCTACCTGCCCGACGTCCCCGACCCCGACCTCCTGGTGCGCACGTCGGGCGAGTACCGCCTGTCCAACTACCTGCTGTGGCAGCTGGCCTACTCCGAGCTCTACTTCACCGAGACGCTCTGGCCCGACTTCCGCCGGGAGCACCTCTTCGAGGCCATCGCCGCCTACCAGAAGCGCCAGCGCCGCTTCGGTGGTCTCGACACCGACGACGACTGAATGACGCCGCCACCCCGTCCACCGACGAAGGCCAGCGCGATGTTGGCCCTAGCAGGGCCAAGATCGCTCCGACCTTGAGGGCCGCGGGCAGAATCACGCCGGCGTAGTTACACTGAGGTCATGCCAGGCCTGTACCGGGAGCGCGGGGTCGTGCTGCGCACGATCAAGCTGGGGGAGGCCGACCGCATCGTCACGTTCCTCACCGAGGGGCGGGGCAAGGTGCGGGCCGTGGCCAAGGGCATCCGCAAACCCAAGAGCCGCTTCGGGGCCCGGCTGGAGCCCACCAGCCACGTCGCCCTCCAGCTCTACGAGGGCCGCAACCTCGACGTCGTCACCCAGGTGGAGACGATCGCCGCCCACCGGCCGCTGCGGGAGGGCTACGAGGCCTTCACCCAGGCCGTGGCCATGCTCGAGGCCACCGACGCCGTGGCCCAGGAGGACCAGGCCAACATCCCCCTCTACCGGATGCTGGTCGGGGCGCTCGGCACCCTGGCCGAGGCGCCGGTGCCGGCGGTGACCGTCGCCTTCTTCTGGAAGCTCCTGTCCCTCGAAGGCTTCCATCCCGTGCTCGAAGCCTGTGCCCGCTGCGACGAGCCGGTCCCGGGCGGAGCCACCTTCGATCTGCTGGAGGGAGGTGTTCTGTGCCCGGCCTGTGCCGGTCCGGGGGCGCCGCGGGTCAGCCCCGGCGCCCTGGCCGTCGTCGGCCGCATCCTGGGCGGGGGCCTGCGGGGCGTCCTCGCCGAAGCGCCCGGTCCCGCCCTGGCCGAAGCCGAGTCGCTCGCCGTGCGAGCGGTCGAGCACCACCTGGAACGGCGCCTGCGGAGCGGTCCGATCCTCCTGACTACCATTGCTCCGCATGCCCCCCGCCCCTGATCACATGGACCGCATCGTCAACCTGGCCAAGCGCCGGGGCTTCGTCTTCCCGTCCTCCGAGATCTACGGCGGGTTCCGCTCCACCTGGGACTACGGCCCCCTCGGCGTGCTGCTCAAGCGCAACGTCAAGGAGGCCTGGTGGCGGGCCATGGTCCAGTGCCGCGACGACATCGTCGGCCTCGACGCCGCCATCCTCATGGCGCCCCGGGTGTGGGAGGCATCGGGCCACGTGGCCACCTTCTCCGACCCCCTGGTCGACTGCCGCAACTGCAAGGAGCGGTTCCGGGCCGACCAGCTGCCCGACTCGGGCAACTGCCCGAACTGCGGGGCCAAGGACTGCTTCACCGAGGCCCGCCAGTTCAACCTGATGTTCAAGACCTACGTGGGTCCGGTGGAGGACGACGCCTCGGTGGCCTGGCTGCGCCCGGAGACGGCCCAGGGGATCTTCGTGAACTTCCCCTCGGTGCAGACCACCTCCCGCAAGAAGCCGCCCTTCGGCATCGCCCAGATCGGCAAGGCGTTCCGCAACGAGATCACGCCGGGGAACTTCACCTTCCGGACCCGGGAGTTCGAGCAGATGGAGCTCGAGTTCTTCGTGCCCCCCGAAGAGGGCGGGAAGTGGTTCGAGTACTGGTGTGCCGAGCGGATGGCCTGGTACCGCGACCTCGGCGTCCCCGACGATCGCCTCCGCCTGCGCCAGCACGACCCCGACGAGCTCTCGCACTACTCGGCCGGGACGGCCGACGTCGAGTTCCTCTACCCGTGGGGCTGGGGTGAGCTCGAGGGCATCGCCAACCGCACCGACTTCGACCTGTCCAAGCACGCCGAGTTCTCGGGCAAGGACCTCACCTACTTCGACCAGGAGGGCGACCGGCGCTACGTGCCCCACGTCATCGAGCCCTCGGCCGGCGCCGACCGGGCCACGCTGGCCTTCCTCCTCGCCGCCTACGACGAGGAGGAGGTGCGGGGCGAGACCCGCACCGTGCTGCGCCTCGACCCCCGCCTCGCCCCGATCAAGGTGGCCGTCCTGCCGCTGTCCAAGAACGAGCGCCTGTCGCCCACCGCCCGGGAGGTGGCCGCCGGCCTGCGCTCCTCGTTCCAGATCGACTACGACGAGGCCGGAGCCATCGGCCGGCGCTACCGCCGCCACGACGAGATCGGCACGCCCTTCTGCGTGACGGTCGACTTCGACTCCCTCGATGACAAGGCGGTGACGGTCCGGGAGCGGGACTCGATGGCACAGGAGCGGGTATCCATCGACGGTCTCGCCTCCTACCTCGCCGACCGCCTACCCCGCTAGCGCAGAGGAGCCCGCAGGCCCCAAGGAGGATGGAGATGACGAAGTACGTCTACGCCTTTCGCGAAGGCAACCGCGACCAGAAGTACCTCCTCGGGGGCAAGGGTGCGAACCTGGCCGAGATGACGAGCCTGGGCCTGCCCGTCCCGCCCGGCTTCACCATCTCCACCGACGCCTGCAAGGCCTACATGGCCGCCGGCAACGTGCTGCCCGACGGGCTCATGGACGAGGTCGCCTCGGCCCGGGCCGCTCTGGAGGCGGAGATGGGCAAGCGCCTGGGCGACGAGGCCGATCCCCTCCCGGTGTCGGTCCGCTCCGGCGCCGCCTTCTCCATGCCCGGGATGATGGACACCGTCCTGAACCTGGGCCTCAACGACACCTCGGTGAAGGGCCTGGCCAAGCAGACGGGCAACGACCGCTTCGCCTGGGACTCCTACCGCCGCTTCGTGCAGATGTTCGGGAAGATCGTGCTCGGCATCCCCGGTGACCGCTTCGAGGAAGCGCTCCACGAGGCCGTGAAGACCAAGGGCGTCGAGGCCGAGACCCAGCTCTCGGCCGAGGACCTGGCCGCCGTCACGGACACGTTCAAGAAGATCGTCTCCGACGAGACGGGCGAGGCCTTCCCCCAGGACCCCGACGGCCAGCTGGCCGCCGCCATCGAGGCCGTGTTCCGCTCCTGGAACGGCCGGCGGGCCCGCGACTACCGGCGCCTGGAGGGCATCTCCGACGACCTGGGCACGGCCGTCAACGTCCAGACCATGGTGTTCGGCAACAAGGGCGAGGACTCCGGCACCGGCGTGGCCTTCACCCGCAACCCGGCCACCGGCGAGCGCGCCCCCTACGGCGACTTCCTCACCAACGCCCAGGGCGAGGACGTGGTGGCCGGCATCCGGGTCACCGAACCCCTCGGGGACATGACCAACCACTTCGGCGAGTGCCACCACCAGCTGCTCCAGAACATGGCCACCCTCGAGAGCCACTACCGGGACATGTGCGACATCGAGTTCACCATCGAGCAGGGCCGCCTCTACATGCTCCAGACCCGGGTGGGGAAGCGCACCGCCGCCGCCGCCCTGCGCATGGCGGCGGAGATGACCGAAGAGGGCCTCATCGACGAGCGGGAGGCGGTGCTGCGCATCCAGCCCGCCCAGCTCGACCAGCTCCTCCACCCCCAGTTCGACCCCAAGGCCGAGTACACGGCCGTGGCCAAGGGCCTCAACGCTTCCCCGGGGGCGGCGGTGGGGGCGGTCTACTTCACCGCCGACGACGCCGAATCGGCGGCCCAGGCCGGCCAGAAGGTCATTCTCGTGCGCCCCGAGACGTCCCCCGACGACCTCCACGGCATGATCGCCGCCGAGGGCATCCTGACCTCCCGGGGCGGGCTCGTGTCCCACGCCGCGGTGGTGGCCCGGGGCATGGGCAAGCCCGCCATCTGCGGGGCCGAGGCGGTCAGGATCGACCTCAAGGCCAAGCGGTTCACGGCCGGCGGAGCCACGGTGGCCGAAGGCGATGTCATCTCCATCAGCGGCACCACCGGTGAGGTGGTGCTGGGCGAGGTTGCCGTCGTCACCCCCGAACCCAGCGGCCACTTCGCCACCGTGCTGGCCTGGGCCGACGGGTTCCGCACCCTCAAGGTCCGCACCAACGCCGACACCCCCGAGGACTCCGCCCGGGCGCGGGAGTTCGGCGCCGAGGGCATCGGCCTGTGCCGCACGGAGCACATGTTCCTGGGCGAGGACCGCGTCGCCATCGTCCGGCGCATGATCCTGGCCGACAACGAAGCCGACGAGCAGGCCGCCCTCGACGAGCTCGAGGTGCTCCAGCGGGCCGACTTCGTCGGGATCCTCGACGCCATGGACGGGCTGCCGGTCACCGTGCGGCTCCTCGACCCGCCCCTGCACGAGTTCCTGCCCGACACCGAGGAGCTGGCCGTCAAGGCCGCCACCGAGGGCCTCTCGGCCGAGGAGGAGCAGCTGCTGCGGGCGGCCCGGTCGTGGCAGGAGGTCAACCCCATGCTGGGCACCCGGGGCTGCCGGCTCGGCGTCGTGAAGCCCGCCCTGTACAAGATGCAGGTGCGGGCCCTCATGGAGGCGGCCGTCGAGCGCAAGCAGGCCGGCGGCGACCCCCGGGTGGAGATCATGATCCCCCTGGTGGTGTCCGGTCCCGAGCTGGCCCTGCTGACCCGATGGACCCGGGAGGCGGCCGGCGAGGTCATCGCCCGCGCCGGCGTCGACGTCGACTACCTGGTCGGCACCATGATCGAGACGCCCCGGGCGGCCATCGACGCCGCCAGCATCGCCGGGGTGGCCGAGTTCTTCTCCTTCGGCACCAACGACCTCACCCAGATGACCTTCGGGTTCTCCCGGGACGACGTCGAGGGCCGCATCATGACGCCCTACCTGGAGCAGAAGCTCATCCCCGCCAACCCGTTCGAGACCATCGACCGGGACGGCGTGGGCCAGCTGGTGAGCTGGGCCTGCCAGCGGGGCCGCCAGACCCGGGCCGACCTGAAGCTGGGGATCTGCGGCGAGCACGGAGGCGACCCGGCGTCGGTGCATTTCTGCCACGAGGTGGGCCTCGACTACGTGTCCTGCTCGCCCTTCCGGGTCCCCCTGGCCCGCCTCGCCGCCGCCCACGCCGCTCTCGGCTCCGGCGGCCCCGGTACCACCGCCTGACCTCCGCAGCGCCCCCAAACTGTTCCCCCGAACAGAATGACTAGTCCCTTCTGACTACCCCGAAATGACGCGTTCGGGCCATGTTCTCTGGCCGGTCGAAAACCGACATTTGTAAGGACGGACCCGCAAGGCGGTCCGCCGAGGGGTGCAGAGCAAAACGTCGCCCCCTCTTCGACCAGGAGGAGATCATGGACGACGTTCGGATGATGCGCCCCGCCGAGGCTGCTGAGGCCCTCGGTGTTTCCCTCGCCCGGCTCCGCCGGCTGGCCGCCTGCGGCCGCCTGGTGACGGTGCGGACCCTGGGTGGGCACCGCCGCTACCGCGAGGACGACGTCCTGGCGCTCCAGCGGTGGCTGCAGTCCCGCCGGGCCATCGGCGCCTAGGACCCCCCTTTCGCTTTCTGAACCCCGGGCTACGGGGGCAAGCGGCGAGCCGGACCCCCCGCCGGCTTGACGTCCCCGCCGGCCCGGACGTGGCCGAGCCTCGCGCTCGGCTCGCGGCCCCGGGTGTGGCCCGTCGAGACCCCAGCCT
>JBOGFE010000334.1:0-2917 GCA_050741935.1 Acidimicrobiia bacterium
AACATGAACAGCGGTACCCGGGCGATGATGAGCCCGTTGAGGAACCGTCCCGCCACCTCCGTCTCCCCCTCGGAGGCCAGCAGCTGGACGGCCAGCACCCCGGAGTTGACCAGCAGCTGGGCCAGCACCGAGGCGGCCAGGAGGTAGCCGAGGGCGGCGGTCAGCTCGGCCCAGGGGGCGTCGGGCCCGGGGGTGACGAGGCGGCCGCGCTCGCGGCGGACCCCGATGGCGGTGGCGGCGAAGGGGGCGAGGCCGAGGGCGAGGCCGTAGGGCCCGGCCGTCTTCACCCCCACAAGAGCCAGGGCGGCACAGGCGGCCAGGCGCAGGACGGCCTCGGAGCCGATGACGACCCCGTAGGTGGCGAAGCGGCCGTTGCCCGACAGCGTGCCCCGCAGGAGATGCTCGGCGAAGTAGCCGGCCAACCCGAACATGAACCCGGCCAGGAGCAGGATCTTGTTGTCGAAGAGCTCGACGAGGAGCAGGTTGCCGCTCAGGGCGCTGGCCACGACCAGCAGCGAGACGACGGCCCCACCGGCCAGGCAAGCCCGGCGGATGAGGGGGCCGCCGCCCAGGCCCCGGGCCCGGCGCGCGGCCAGGGCCCGGCCCACCTCCTGCTCGAGGGGCAGGAAGAACCCGGGCCCGGCCACGAACATGAACGCCCACAGGACCCCGAGAGGGGCGTAGCGGGAGGGTCCCAGCGCCCGGGCGGAGATGGCCAGGAACCCGTAGGCGGTGACGCCGCTGACGATGAGGCCCGCCCCCACCGCCAGGGTGCCTTCGGGGAGCGGGTTCTTCTCCTTGTCGAAGCGGCTGGCCAGGCGCAAGAGGGTTTCTTCCTCCGGGACGACGTCAGCACTCTAGGCCGCCCACCCCCGCCCGAATGCGCATATCTGCGAGTGCCTCGGGGATCATGGAGGCTGCGTGAGCACCCGCTTCCTCATCTTCACCACCCTGGTCTGTGGAGTGGCCATCCTGGTGGCCGGCGCCCTCTCGATCCTCCTCGCCAACTGACGCCGGGCGGCGTCTTGGCCGAACCGGAGCCGGTCCTATGCTGGGTCGGCAAACCCGACCCGGGAGGGGCTCGATGGCCCAGGAATTCGACGTCGTGGTGATCGGGGGTGGCCCCGGCGGGTATGCCACCGCGCTCTACGGCGCCGCCGCCGGCCTGTCCGTGGGGATGGTCGAGGAGGGCCGCGTCGGAGGGACGTGCCTGCACCGGGGCTGCATCCCGGCCAAGGAGCTCCTCCAGACCGCCGAGGTCTACCGGACCGTGGCCGGGGCCAAGGAGTTCGGCGTCGACGCCGGCCAGCCCGCCCTCGACCTGTCGGTGTCCCAGCAGCGCAAGCAGGCCGTGATCGACCGCCTCACCAAGGGTCTGGAATCCGTCCTCAAGGGCCGCAAGGTGACCGTGTTCCCCGGCAGGGGCAGGGTGGCCGACGCCGCCGGGCACGTGGCCCGGGTCTCCGACGGCACCGAGATCCGGGGCACGAAGGCGCTGGTCCTGGCCACCGGGTCCGCCCCCCGCTCCCTGCCCGGCCTCGACTTCGACGGTGAGCGGATCATGTCGTCGGACCATGTCCTCGACCTCGACCGGGTCCCGCCCCGGGTGGCCGTGGTCGGCGGCGGTGCCATCGGCTGCGAGTTCGCCTCCTTCCTGGGCGACGTCGGCAGCGACGTGACCGTGCTCGAGGCCCTGCCCCAGATCCTCACCGGGGTGGACAAGGACGCCGCCGACGTGGTGGTGAAGGCGTTCCGGAAGCGGGGGATCAAGACCCTCACAGGCGTGAAGGTGGCCGGGGCCGAGCCCAACGGCGAGGGGGTGGTGATCCGCTACGCCGCCGGCAAGGGCGAGCAGTCGCTGGCCGTCGACCTGGTGGTGGTGAGCGTCGGGCGCCGGCCCCGCTCCGAGGGCATCGGGCTGGAGGGCTCCGGCGTCGAGGTCGACGACCGGGGCTTCGTCGTCGTCGACGGCCTCATGCGCACGAGCGTCGCCGGCGTCCACGCCGTGGGCGACCTGGTGGCCACGCCCCAGCTGGCCCATGTCGGCTTCGCCGAGGCCATCGTCACCGTGAAGGCCATCCTGGGCGAGCCCGTGGTGCCCATCGACTACACCAAGGTGCCCTGGGGCATCTACTGCCATCCCGAGGTCGCCTTCTGCGGCCTCACCGAGGCCCAGGCCAAGGACGCCGGCCGCGACGTCGTCACCTCCAGCCACCGCTTCATGGGCAACGGGCGGGCGCTGATCATCGGCGAGTCCGACGGCCTGGTGAAGGTGGTGGCGGAGCGCGACGGCCCCATCCTGGGTGTGCACATCGCCGGGCCGTGGGCCACCGAGCTGCTGGCCGAGGGGTACCTGGCGGTGAACTGGGAGGCCCTCCCCGAGGAGGTGGCCGCCTTCGTGCATCCCCACCCGACCCTCTCCGAGGTGTTCGGGGAGACGGCGCTGTCCCTCACCGGTCGCAGCCTGCACGGCTAGCTCCTCAAAGGAAAGGCGAGGCCCCGTGGACATCACCATGCCCCAGCTGGGAGAGACGGTCACCGAGGGCACCGTCACCCGGTGGCTCAAGCAGATCGGCGAGCAGGTCGCACCCGACGAGCTGATCTTCGAGGTGTCGACCGACAAGGTCGACTCCGAGGTCCCCTCGCCGGGCGGCGGGTACCTGGCCGAGATCCTGGTGCCCGAGGGGGAGACCGTGCCCGTCGGCACCCGGCTGGCCGTGCTCACCGACGCGCCTCCCAGTGCCGGGTCGGGTGGCGACGGTGCCGGGGTGGCCGAGGCGCCGCCGCCGGCGCCCCCGGAGGCGGAGGAAGCGCCCCCGGAGCAGGCCGCGCCCGCCGCGCCCCCGGCGGCCGCCGAGGCGGCTCCCGTCGCCGAGGCGGTCGAGGCGCCGCCCGAGCCCGCGGTCCGCCCCAGCTT
>JBOGFE010000335.1:0-4521 GCA_050741935.1 Acidimicrobiia bacterium
AGTGGGGACCGGACCGCAACGGATGCCGGGAGATGGCCGGGTTCGACCCCGGATGGCTGCGGACGTTCTCCAAGCGGACCGCAGCCATCAAGGAATACCTGGCCGGCGCCGGGCCGGAGAACCCCGACCCGACCGAACGGATGCGAGCGGACGAGGCGGCATCGCTGGCCACCCGGCCCCGCAAGGACGGGTCCTTGACGCCGGAGGTTCTGCGGGAACGCTGGCAGACAGAGGCGGACACCATCGGCATGCCCACCGGCCACGCCCTCGAAGCCCACGTCTGCGGCCGGACCATCCCAGAGCTGCGGCCCCGACTCGAGTGGGACGACCTCGTCGACGCCCTCATCGAACCGGACGAGGGTCTGTGTGCCCGGCGGTCCCGGTTCAACGAGGCCCAGGTGGTCGAACGGGTCGCGGCCTTCGGTGCCGGACGACTCACCGTCGACGCCATCGAGGACTACACCGAAGCGTTCTTCGAGTCGGAACACGCTGTGCTCCTTGCCGATCGCACGGGGCGAACCTCACCGCAATACTCGACCGTCGACCACCTCCTGCTGGAACGGCGGGTCCTCGACCTCCTCGACGATCTCTCCACCAGAGTCGTCGACCCCGTCCCGGGGAGGATCATCGAGCAGGCCATCGCGGCCGAGGCGCCCGGCCTCGGCGCCGACCAGGCCGCCGCCGTGCGAGCGCTGTGCTCGGCGCGACAAGCGCTGTGCTCCCTGATCGCCCCGGCCGGGTTTGGCAAGACGACCACTGTCCACGCCGCCGCCACCGCCGCGTCCGCTGCTGGCCACCCCGTCATCGGCCTGGCCGCCACCAACCAGGCCGCCGGCGAACTCCGCCAGGCCGGCATCCCGGCCATGACCATCGCCCGCTTCGCCCTCGACGGCGCCACCCTCCCCACCGGGGCCGTGGTTGATGAGGTTTCGCAAGTCGCGACCAGCGACGCCGAGATCATCCTGGCCTCCGTTGCCGCCACGCCCGGCGCCGCTCTCTGGTGCCTCGGCGATCCCCACCAAGCTCAGGCCGTCCGAGCCGGTGGCCTCGCCCACGAACTCGCCCACCTCGCCGACAAGGGTCAGTTCCCCGCCCCGGAACTGACCGAGAACCGCCGCCAGCTGGAACCGGCCGAACGGCAAGCCCTGGCCCGCTACCGGTCCGGGCTCGTCGCCACCAGCCAGGCCATCCGCAAAGCCCACGGCTGGGAACACGACCTCGCCTCGCCTCACGCCACTCGGGAAGCGCTCGCCGATGCAGTCGTCGCCGACATCCGCAAGCACGGCACCGCCGGTGTCGTCGCCCTCGCCGTCTCCCACGCCGACTGCGAAGACCTCGCCGACCGCATCCGCACCCGCCTCCGCGCCGCCGGCCACATCCACGGCCCGGAACTCGCCGGCCCGGCCTGGGGCACCGGCGAACGCCACTACGCCGCCAGCGACCGCCTCCTCATCCACGGGACGATCCGAACCGACGGGCAGCGCCTCCACAACGGCAGCGTCGTCACCGTCACCGCCGTCGTCGCTGACGGCCTGCGCGCCGTCGCCGCCGACGGCCGCGCCCTCCAACTCCCGCGGGCGTTCGTCGAGGGTCACCGTCCCGATGGGAGCCCCAACTGCTCGCATGGGTGGGTCCGTACGGTTGATGGCGTGCAGGGTGGCACGTGGCCTCAGGTTCACCTCCTCGGCACTGGTGCCCTCGAGCGGTTCACGGGTTACACCGCCCAGAGCCGCGGCCGTCACGCCACCCATACCTGGAACGTCGCCCGCCTGCCCGAGGTCGACTACGGCGGTGTCCTGGCCGATCAGCGCTCACCCGAAAAGGAGGTCCTCGACGCGCTCCGCCGCCAGCCAGAAACCGGCTTCGCAATCCACGACGCCCCCAGCCACGTCGAGCAGCTCCTCGCCGAGCAATCCAAACTTCGGTTCCTCCTCCGGCAGCGGCCGCCCGACGTGCGCCCGGCCCTTCACCAGGCCGAACTCGCCCTGCGCTACGCCCAGAAGGAATTCAGCGACGCGCACTACCGGCGGCAGCGCGCCGAGGAACGCCTTGAGCGCCTCGGGCGGCTCTCACAGCTCAGACGCCACGGCCGTCGGGAAAAGACGTCGGTCCTCGACGACATCGACCGCTTCACCGGCGACGTCAACCGCGCTGAAGCCAAGGTCGATCGCTGCCGGGAAGAACTCGAACAACTCCGCGGCAGCCGGGACCGGCGCACGGACTGGGACAATGAACACGGCTGGCCCGACGAGCGCCTCCGCACGGCCGACGCCGAACTGAACGCCCTGATGCAACCGGCTCAGCCTGTCGAACTCGAGAGAACGCACCTTCTCCAGCGCAACCTCGGCCCCGAGCACGGGTTGCCAGACTGGATCGGCTGATGTCGCCCGGCCTCCGCTCCCTGGCCCAGACCGAGGAATCGATCTCGGTCTGTAGGGCGCCCCAGCCCGCCCGGACGGCTCAGATTCCTGCGAGGTACTTCGAGATGGGGACGGTTCCGTCGAAATAGTTGGCGTGAGTCAGCTTCACCGTCTCGAACGAGTCGGAACCGACGAGGACGACTTCGATTCGCTTCCGATCGCCGTACTCGGCTTCCTTGGCCGCGTACGCAGCAATGGCGGCATCGGCGTCCTGGCCGAACTCCAGCGTCTCGATGAGCCGGCCCTGCTCGTGATCGAAAACAAGCAGGAAGTGCTGGATGCGCTCTGCCATCGCTCAGGCCTCGGCGATGCGGTAGGACGGCTCCGGAACCGGGCGGCCGTCGGCGCGGGCAGCCTCAAGCCACGCTTCCATGGCGACCTCGACCTCGGCAACCGCCTCATGGGGTGTTGGTCCGTGCGCCGAGCAGTAGGGCAGGTCGGGCACGTCAGCGATCCAGGCGTCGTCCTCGGCGCTCCAGAAAACCTCGATGCGGTACGCGGGGCTCACGTGTCGTCCTCCAACCCAAGAGAGTACCGCCGGACGAGGGTAGCGATCTGGCGCACCTGGTAGGGCTTCGCGTGGCCGCCCTCTTCCTGAAGGTTCACGAGCTCAGTCACCCCGGGTCGGGCGAAGATCCGGTGGCTGCCTTTGCCGCCGATCTCCGTGAACCCGAGGGCCGCCAAGAGCCCGGTCAGATCGCTGAACGAGACGTTGGCGACATTCCCGGCCAGGATCCGGGCGAGCAGGCGAGCTGGCTTCAAACCGCTTCGGCGGGGGATGACCGCCCCGCCTGCTCCAGGAGCCGGTCCCAGGCTTCGATGGCGTGGGGGAGCGAGTCCCGGACGGCATGGCGGTAGCCCTCGGTCGTCCGGGTGTCGACATGGCCGGCGAGGTCGGCCACCTTGACCAGGTCGTCAAGCTGGTCGGCGACGAGCGACACGAAGGAATGGCGCAGCTCGTACGTCGTCCAGTCCTTGCCAAGCCCAGCCCGCTCGCACAGCTGCTGGAAGGCCCGGCGCATGTTCGACATCGTGATCGGTGTCCCGTTGCGGGTGCAGAACACGAAACCGTCGGGGTCGTAGAGCCCGAGCAGCTGCTGCTCGTCGCGATGGCGCCGCAGCGCCGCCACAAGCAAAGGATGCAGCCCGAGCTTCCGCCGGCTCCGGGCCGTCTTCGGCGCTGCCTGCCCGACGTAGCGATCACCGACTTCGAGGGCCCGCTCGACGACGTTGATCGTCGGCTTTCCCAGGCTGAGGTCGACGTTGCACCACCGCAGCCCGGCGAGCTCCCCCGGCCGGAGGCCGCACATCAGTCCGGTCAGCCACATCGCGGGCCGGGAGTCCGCCGGGATGGCATGGACCAGGAGCCGTTCGGCTTCCTCGATCGTGAAGCTCTTCCGCGTCCTGGCCGGAGGCCGACGTTCCGGCAGCAGGACGGCCGTCGCGGGGTTCGTCTTGATACGCCGCTGGCGCAGGCCGAACTGGAGCGCCTGGTTGAGGTAGTTCCAATTGTGGTCGATCGTGCTCGTGGCCAGGCCCCGGTCGGCCATGGCCCGGAACATCTCCTCGAGCCGCTCGGTAGAGGTGCGGTCGACCTTCAGCTTGCCGATCACCGGGAGGACGCTGGCGCCGAGCAACTGGCGGGCGTTGGCGATCGTGTTGGGCGACTTCACCCGGGCGTGGCGGGACTTCGAGGTCGGGAGCACATTCGGGCAGTCGGCCTCGAACCATGCCTCGATCACCTCGGCGAACGACACCAGCCGCTCCCGCCGGGGGCCGGGATCCAGCGACTGAGCCCGGAGCGCCAACAGCTCGTCGAGGTCCCGCTGGGCGGCGGCCTTGTCGACCCGCTCGACCTTGCGGCGGGACCCGTCCGGGAACCGGACCCAGGCCATCCACCGGCCCGCGCTCGCGTTCCACCGAACCGTCGGTCGTGCTGCCATCACCGACCCCCCGACGTAGCCATCAACCCAAAGGCTACGTTCAAACTGGCTACGTCGGCAATCTCCACTGAGTCATAGAGAAAGCCCAGGTGCTCTGACCTGGGCTTTTAGTGTGGAGACGATGGGATTTGAACCCACGACCCCCTGCTTGCAAAGCA
>JBOGFE010000336.1:0-8358 GCA_050741935.1 Acidimicrobiia bacterium
GTGGAGGAGCCGGTCGACCGTGGCGGCGGTTCTCTTGTCGTAAGGGGAGAAGGTGCTGGTGGTGCCGCCATTTCTGTGTGATCGACGTAGTTCACACAGGGTCCGGTGACGGTTCAGTGCCCGGCGCTCACGCCGCGGTTGAGTTCGGTCATGAGTTCCCGGTTCATGGCCCGGGCGGCGTCGAGAGTCTCGGTGAGCTCGCGGTTCTCGGCTTCGAGCTGAGCGATGCGCTGGTGTTGCTGATGGTTGTCGGCTTCGAGCTCGGCGGCGCGTTGTTCGAGCTGATCGAGGAGGGGGCTGAGCGCTTGGCCTCGGGCGATGTCGGCGACCGCTCCGAGCTGGCGGCCGAGTCGTTCCCGGAGGAGAGTGACCTCTTCGGCGAGGCGGAGGGATCGTTCCTTGGCGTTGGCGAGCTCGGCCCGCAGGCTCTGCTCGGTGACGAGCGACCGGGCGGGCAGCCGCCAGGCTCGGTCAGTGCCGGCTTGGCGCTGGCGGTCCCGGGCGGTGGCGATGCGGCCGGCGAGGCTCGCGTCGGCGTAGAGGAGCGACACGGAGACGCGGGCGCGCCGGGCGACGGCCGGGAAGGTGATGGGTTCGCCGCTCTGCTCCATGGCCACGAGGGCCTCGGCGGCGCGTTGGCGCTTGTCCCGGCTGTCTTGGCGGCGGGCTCGCCGCAGGGCGGCGCTGTTGTCAGCCATTGCTGTTCCGGCGCCGTCCGAACGCGACGGGGACGGACTGGCGGGCCTTGCGCAACGTGGCTGAGGCATCCTCGATGACGGCGCGCTCGTCGCCAGCGAGATGGTCGAGGAGAGCTTCGTGGGTGCGGATGTGGCCGACCATGACGTCGAGTTGGCGCTCGACGTGTTCGACCGTCCAGTCCGCGCCGTTGGCAGCGAGCATGGCTTCGCGTTCTTTTCGGAGGTCGTCGGCGTAAGCGCGTAGCTCCGGCAGGTAGGAGGGATCAGACTCGAAGTGGGGGCAGCCGGCGCATTGGTAGCGGATCGGGCAGGCCTGCCCCCCGGCCCGCACGTTGGTGGGTTCCGAGCATTTGCCCATCGGCACCGCCACCCAGGAGAGGTGCTCCCGGAGGTGCGTCACCGACGACGGCTCCCCTTCGACGGGCCGGGTGACCCCGCGGTGGTCGATGGTGTGCCGGGCGAGGACCTCCATCGCCGCCCGCTTTCGCGATTCCCCGACTTTGTAGTAGCCGAGCGTGGTCGAGAGGCTGCGGTGGTCCATGAGGTCACGGAGCACCGAGGGCGCCACCCCTGAATCGGCCATCGTTTGGGCGTAGGTGTGGCGGAACGCGTGGGGGTGGATGGCGCCCGGGTCGAACGGGACCGGCTCGCCAAGCGCGTCGAGCGGGCCGGCGCCGATGCGGCCAATGCGGGCGATCCAGGTGCGCATCCAGGCATTGATGAGCCCGGTGTCGATGTGGTTGGTGCCGTCGACGTTCTTGTGGGGCCGGGGCAGCAGCCAGAGCCGGTCGGGCGGCGTGGCCGGGAACCGAGCCCGCACCCACGCTTGCTGAGCACGGATCGCCGCCACCAATTCGGAGTCGGCCAGTGGGAGTCGCCGGGCCATCCTGGCGGCCTTGTGGTTGTCGTAGACCAAGACGTCTTTGCCGTGCTCGTCCACGTCGAGGCACTCCAGCCGGAGGCTGGTCACTTCACCCACCCGCCGGCCGGTGCCCTTGAGCAGCTGATAGACGAGCACCGCCACCTCGCCGGCGTGTTCGCCCAGCGATCCCAGGGTGGGCACCCGAGCGATGCCGGTGGCGCCCGGGACGGCGGCGAGCAGGTCGAGGTGGGCGTCGAGTTGGGCGACGACACCGGCGGGCAGGGCCCGCCCGGGTGCCTCTTCGGTGATCCGGGGGCTGCGGTCGCCGCGGCGGAAGGCGAAGCTCGCTCCCAGGGTGGGGACCAGCCCCAACTCGCCCGCTTCGCGGAGCATGAGGACGCACTCCTCGACGACGGCCGCCTTGGCTTTGACGCCCAGGCGTCGTCCACCGGCAGAGAAGCGCGCCGAGCGGACCCGAGCCAAGAAGCGTTCCACGTCGGCCCGCCCGAGGACAGTCGGGTCCTCGCCGCCGCCCGGCCCGGAAGCCAGCACCGCGGAGAGCACGGCGATCGACCCGACCCGGTGGGAAAGGGCCCCGTCGCTGACCCGGCCCATCGTGGCTGCCGCCCACCCCTTGGTCGCCTCCCGTAGCCATCCTTGGCGGATGGCCCTGAAGTCGAGGTGTCGGCGCCCGGGACGCCCGAACAGGCGTAGATCCCAGACGTCCTTGGCCCGTTCCTCCTCGGGGTCGGCGTAGGCGAGACGAACCCGGTCAACGCTGAAGCGGGCGTAGCGCACGTGATGACGGTCGCCCACGTGGTCCAGCTCGGCGAGGTCGAAGTCGGTGATCGACGACACGCCGGCGGCGCGGAGCTGATCGATCCACGGGCGCATCCCGCCGGTGACAACGCTCACCTGCTCGGCGGCCCGGCAGCCGATGGCATAAAGCAGCTCCACACGGACGAGTTCGGGCAGGCCCCGAAGGCTGAGCACCCGGCTATTCACGGGCTGACGGACTTGAGCGGCCCAGGTGGCGAAGGCCCGGCCGGCAGGCCGGCCGCCGTGCCGCCAGAGTTGGAAGTGCGGCTCGCACAGCCCGCTCTCGGGATGCGTCATGCCCAGGTAACAGCACGCCGCCAGGCATGCCCCGAGATCCGAAAGCGGCTTGGCCTTGGCCAGGAACGCCTCGAAAGAGATGCCCGTGGCCCGCCGCTTCGCCCAGGCGACGTTGTGTGCCGGGCACAGCCGCCAGCGGCCCTGGGCCGGACGAGGACAGCCTCGCCCGTCGACGCCGCTCACCTGGCACTGCCGATTGATGCAGCGGCGTCGCTCAAAGGTGGCCGGCTCGCTGCTTGCCAGCCAGGCCTCCAGATCGGCGCCGCCGGAGGCGGAGAACTGCTGCCGGTGCCGGACGCAGAGCAGGCTCGACCCGTGGCCGTCGCTCGGGCAGCCGGCCACGACACAACGCAAGACCCGGGTGAGGCGCCCACCGGGCAGCGGCAACACCAGCTTCCGGTCCGGGTCCCACTCGCCGGACAGCCAGTCGTCGCCCATCAGCGACCACAGCCGCATGAGGCGCCAGTCGGGCCTCGGCGCGGCCGGCTCGACCAGCACCACGGCGGAGCTGCTCGCTCTGGTCACCGGACCTGCCCCTTGCTGCGACCATGGGCGTCCACCGCGGCCCGCATGTCACCCCACCTGGCGTGGAGGTAGACATCGGTGGAGCTCACCGAGGCGTGACCCAGGAGTTCCTTGACCAGCGCCGGATCCTTGGTCGCCAAGGCCACCTCGGAAGCAAAGCTGTGGCGCAACATGTGCGGCCGGGCTCGGAAGCCGACCCGGCCCGACAGCCGCACGAAGAGACGCTCCACCGCATCGGGCGACAGCGCCCGTCCCACCGGCGCCCGCCACAGGTTGACCAGCAGGTAGTCGCTCTCCGCCGCCTCCGGAAACTCGTCGCGCTCGAAGCGGTAGGCGTCGTGGCACAACACCAAGTCCTTGGTGACCGGCACGACCCGGGGCCAGAGCGACTTGGCCAACGCCCCGTTCTCGTTGTCCTCCCGCCGGATCACGTGCAGATGCGGCCCGGCGACCTGGCAACCCAGATGGGTCGCCGACGGCACCAGGTGGAGATCGCCGAGGTGCAGCCCGCACAGCTCCGCCACCCGAAGCCCTTCTCCAGGGGTGGACAGCCTGTCGTGTGACGTTGCAGGGAGGACGGGGTGTGACCTGTTCTGCAACAGATTTCCACCCGTGTGGTGCATGTTGCTGTTATGGATGGTTCATGGCTCGAGATCGTGAGCCCGACGGTGGCGCAGGCGGCCCAGCCCGGGGCGCCGACGCTCGGGTGAGGTTCGGCGGGTGAGCCCGGACGTTGCCCCGGTGTGCTTGCGGGCGGAGCACGCGGTGGAGCTGGGCGAGTTGTTGGAGTTCTTGGCCGGCTGGCTTGGCCACGCTCCTGAGATCCTGGCCGACGCCTTGGTCAGCTTCTGTGGTCCTGGCTACTCGTTGGGGGAGCTGCGGGACGACGTGTGCCGGTTCGCTTTCCTGCTGGGCGGCGACGGCGAGGGTTTCGTGTTCGGAGACGACGGGTGAGGGCCTTCCCGGTGAGGCTGCCGTCGGGGGTGCGGTATTGGACGGTGCTGGATGAGAACTTGGCCGTGGTCGAAGAGGCGGACGCCTTCCTGCGTCATGTCCGGTTCGGCCGTGACGGTTCGGAGTTGACCACGAAGTCCTACGCCGGTGGCATCGCCTTGTTCTTGCGGTGGTGTCGTCGCAGCGGCCGGCACTGGCATGTCGGGGTTGAGCATCTGGGGCTGTTCATGGTCTGGCTGCGACATGCGGGGCCGGAGGCGAGCGGGGCGGACGGCGACGACGGCCCAATTGGGGTGCTGTCGGGGCCGGGCAGCAAGGCGGCGCGGTCGCCGTCGCGGATCAACGGGGTGCTGACCGCGGTGCGGGGCATGGTGGTGCACGCCGTCGCTGCCGGTGGGGCTCCCGCCCATCTGGTGCCGTTGTTGTATGAGGTTGCCGACGATCGTGACCTGCCCGAGGCCGCTCGGGGCGAAGAGGGCCGCATGGCCTGGCGGCTGCAGGCTCGGCATCGGGTGCGAGAGCCTGAGGTGGCGGTCCAGCGTGCCGGTGACAGCGACATCGTGGCGCTGCTGGGGGCGTGCCGCTCGGCGCGGGACCGCCTGATCGTGCTGCTGATGGCCCGGGCCGGGCTGCGCCGGGGCGAGGTGTGCGGGCTGCGCCGCAGTGACGTCCACTTGCTCGTCGACTCCGGTCGGTTGGGATGCAAGGTGCCCAGAGCGCATGTGCACGTGGTGCGCCGGGAGAACAACCCGAACGGGGCATGGACGAAATCCCGTCGGCCGCGGGTCGTCCCATTGGAGTTCCTCACCGTGCAGGCGTTTGACACGTACGAGTTCGAGCGGATGAGCGTCCCCGAGGCGGCAGAGAGCGATTTCGTGTTCGTCAACCTGTTCCGCCAACCGCTGGGCGCGCCCATGCGACCGGACGCCATCGGGGAGTTGGTGGCGGCAGCGTCGCGTCGGGCCGGGTTGGACACCCCGATCCGCCCCCACCAGCTGCGCCACGCCTGCGGCAGCAACCTGGCGGATGCCGGAAGCGGCATCGACGTGGTCGCCGACCTGCTCGGCCACGCGTCGGTGACCTCCTCCCAGGTCTATGTTCATCCCGACCCGTCCCGGCTCCGAGCCGCAATCGAGAAGGTGCCCAGCCCTCGCGACCAAGCGGAGGGAAGCCCATGACCAGGGCGAGAGTGGGCCGGGCCGTCTCGATCACCGAAGAGGCGCGGGAGTTCCGCCATGTGTTGGCCGGGGTCGTCCTGAGCGGCGCGGCGCTCCGGCTGGCTCGCCTGCTGGACCGAGGATTGTTGGACGAGTCGGGGTGGGATCCGCGGCTCCGGGTGCTGTTCCTGCCGGCCCAGCATCGGCTGCTGGGCCGGCCGGTGTGCCGGGTCGACGGGTGCGGGCGCACCGTCCACAGTGGTCTGCCCGACGTGTGCCATCGCTGTTTCACCAGACTGACCCGGCTGGAACTGACCCCAGCAGAGATCGCAACCGCCGCGGAGTTCCCCGCCGCCCCCGCGCCGGCGGATCGTTGCGCGGTATCGGGATGCCGGCGCCAGCCGACGATGCGGGGGGCGGTGTTGTGCGAGCCGCATGTCAGGCAGTTCCGGCAGCGTCGACCGCGCCGGTCGAGGGAGGAGTTCCTGGCCGATGGGCGTGTCCGACCCTTGCCGCCGTTTTCGGAGTGTCTGGTGGCGGCGTGCACCCGCCCGGCCGACAGCGCCTGCGGCTATTGCAACACGCACTATCAACGCTGGCGAGTTACCCAGCAACGCCACCCCGACCTGGATCCCCGATGGTGGCAGGCCCGGGAGCCGGGGGTGCCCGAGCCCGGCCAGGTGAATCTGCGGGCGCTGCCCTCGCTGGTGGTCGTCGAGGTCCTCTTCGGCATCCAGCAGCGCCTCCGTGGTGGCGCCAAGCTCACCGAGGTGAACCTCAGGGCGGTCTGTGACCTCATCCGCCGAGAACAGGCCCGCTCGATCGAGGAATGCGAAGCCGATCGGTTTCCCACCAAGGCGGCACGGTCGCTGCTGAGGGCATTCGTCCGCGATGTTCGCCGGGCGCTGGCCGATCCCGGCCAGGAGCAAGCCAAGGACCGCTGGGATCTGGCGATCTTCGGTCATCGCGGCACCCTGTCGTTCCGGAGGATCGTTCAACCGTGGCTGGCCCAGACCGCCAAGCGGTGGGCGGCCGAGCAGCTGCCCCGCCATCGCGGCGGCGGGGTGGCCCGAGTCCAAAGCAAGATCAACTCGCTGGGAATGTTGTCCGAGTATCTGCGACATCGACCAGGCCACGGACTCGCCCCGACCATGCTGGGTCGCTCTGACATCGAGGGGTTCCTCAACCGGCTCGCCTACCTGGAATCGACCGGCAGGATCAGCCGTTACCACCGGAACCTCGTCATTCGTGACGTGCGGGCGGTCCTGGCCGGGATCCGCCTCCTGGGCCTGACCCGGGCCGGTGGACCGGCGGCCGGGCTGGCTGGGGACTTCACCATCGAGCGGGGGGATATCCCCGCCGATCCCGAACGGGGCGAACCCGGTCGTGACCTGCCAGCGGAGATCATGACCGTCCTCTGCGACCACCTCGACTCCCTCGAACCGGCCGAGGTCAAGACCGCCATCCAGATCGGGATCGACACCGGGCGCCGACCCGAAGACATCCTGGCTCTGGCGCTGGACTGCCTGACCCGCGACAAGGACGGCGGAGCGGTGGTGGTCTACGACAACGCCAAAGCCGACCGGCTGGGCCGGCGCCTGCCGATCAGCGAGGCCACCGCCGAAGTGATCAAGAGCCAGCAAGACCAGGTCCGGACACGGTTTCCCAACACCCCAGCCCGTGAGCTGAAGCTGCTGCCAACCCCACGCCGCAATCCCGATGGCCGCAAACCGATCAGCATCTCCATGCTCGAGGGGCGGCACCGCCACTGGGTCGACACCCTGCCCACGCTGCGCACCCGCGACGGCGTCGCCTTCGACAAGACCAGGGTCGTTCCTTACGCCTATCGGCATAGCTACGCCCAACGACACGCTGATGCCGGAGTCCCCATCGA
This sequence comes from Acidimicrobiia bacterium, assembly GCA_050741935.1. GTDB lineage: Bacteria > Actinomycetota > Acidimicrobiia > IMCC26256 > BP-133 > CAWBJP01. Next base: position 7,207 of record JBOGFE010000336.1, read on the forward strand.
CGTCCTGGCCGAACTCCTTGACCATCGCAGCTACACCGTGACTCGCCGTTACTACCGGATCGGGGAGGATCGTCGCCGCGCCGCTGTCGATCAAGTGACCGCACTCAGCTTCGACCGGCGCGGCAAACGCATCTGGCGCGACGCCCAGGCGCTGCTGGAATCCGAGCACGCCCGTTACGCTGTCGGGGAAGTCGCCGTCCCCTTCGGGGTCTGCGCCGAGCCGTCCAACGTCAAAGCCGGTGGCAACGCCTGTCCGTTCCGGTTCCGCTGCGTCGGCTGTGACCATTTCCGCACCGACGTCTCCTACCTGCCCGACCTGCACGCCTACCTGGACGACTTGCTCCGCAACCGAGAACGGCTCCTCGCCGCCACCGACATCGACGAGTGGGCCCGAGCCGAAGCCACGCCCTCCAAAGACGAAATCAGCCGCGTCCGTCGTCTCATCACCCGCATCCACCACGGCCTCGACGACCTGACCCCCGACGAACGATCCCAAGTCGAGCAGTCGGTCGCGACCGTGCGTCGCTACCGCACCGTCATGCTCGGCCTGCCTCGCGTCCGCCCGCCCCTCCCCGACCTCTACCCGGAGCGCACCGCATGACCAGCCCCGCTCGCACCGCCACCATGACCCAAGGGCGACGTGCCGATTCCGTCCGCCGCCGCCAACGGGTCCTCAAAGCCGTCAACGACGCCCTCCACGACGGGGAAGAGATCAGCATCACCGGCATCGCCCGCCGCGCCGGCGTTGATCGCAGCTTCCTCTACCGTCACAGCGATCTCCTCGAACAGATCCACGCCCTCGAATCCCAGCCGCCGAACCAGCCCGGTGTCGGGCCCACGGTCAGCCGGGCGTCCCTCCAGGCCGACCTGCTCAACGCCCAGCAACGCGCCACTCGTCTCGCTGCTCGCGTTCAGCAACTCGAAAACCGCCTATCGGAGATGCTCGGTGAGCAGGCCTGGCACCAGTCCGGACTCGGCGCACCCGACGACATCGACCAACTCAAGCAACAGATCGTCGCTCTTGAACAGCACACCATCGATCTCCGTCTACAACTCGAAGAACGCGATCAGGACCTCGCCGCCGCCCGAGCCGCCAACCGGGAGCTCATGGCTCAGCTCAACGCCCCACGGACCGCCACATGACCCCAGCCC
>JBOGFE010000337.1:0-12779 GCA_050741935.1 Acidimicrobiia bacterium
GCATGCAGGCCACCCCGATGTCCAAGGGCTACTGGCTGGTGGCCAGCGACGGCGGCATCTTCTCCTTCGGCGACGCCACCTTCCAGGGCTCGACCGGGGCGGTGAAGCTCAACCAGCCCATCATCGGCTTCGCCCGCCGGTAGTCGAACATCCCCGTTTTGGGTAGCCTGACCGGGGCCGGGGCTACCCCGGCCCTGACGGGTGGAACGCCTCGGGGGTGGATGTGGGGTCGGGCACGACCAAGAGGTTCTGGGGAGTCCTCGCTGCACTGGTCCTGCTCACCGGCCTGGTGGGGACCGACGGTCGGGCGGCGGATGAGCCGCTGGACGGCTTCTATGTCGTGCCCAGCCTCCAGGTCAGCCCCGAGCTGCCCGACGTCCGGCCCAGTATCCCCGTCGAGCTCACCGCCCGGCTCTCCCACACCGTCCTCACCGATACGCCCGTCCACTTCAAGCTGTTCACCCTCAGCGCCCGGGACAAGTTCGGCCGGCGCAAGGCGCCGCCGCCGGAGGAGCCCGAATGCCTGATCCCGTCCGGTGAGCTCACCTGCGCCATCACCCTGATCCGCCACGAGACGTCGGCCCTGGTCGTCCGGGGATGGCTGGGGGGCGATCAGGCGTTGGAGCCGGACACGGGAGAAGGGCGCCTCTCCAGCCTGAGCCTCTTCTTCCATCCGGGCGCCGACTGCCGCCTGGAGGACGGGGAACCGTTCGACGACAAGTGCCGGGGTGGCATCAACAGCCACGTCCAGCCCGGTGAGGGGGCCGAACCCGACACCACCGATGTCGTCCTCGTCGGGTGGACGGGGACCGGCGCCGCCTTCGTCGACTGCGACGACCCCGGCGCCGACGGCGACACCGAGGTCGAGGTCCGCCCCGTGAACCAGCGGACGGTGACCTACACCTGCACGCTCACCAACCGCGCCACGGGTCAGCCGATCGTCGGGGCCCGACTGGCGGCCGAGGTCATGGGCGGTCCCTTCGACGACGAACGCAACGGGGCCTTCCGCTCCGACTACGGCACCTACCCCTACCACCACCCGGACCGCCAGCTGTGCAGCACCACCGCCCCCGGGGGCCGCTGCAGCTTCGAGATGAACGTCCCCGGTGACGGCCCCGGCGAGATGGTCCTGTGCCTGTGGGCCGATGGCGACAACGACGGCTACTTCGGCCCCGACGACAACGACGGCGGCGGGTGCGACAGCGAGGCCTTCGACGAGCAGCCCGAGGCCAACGACGGCAACGACACGGTGGTCATCCGCCTGGAGTAGGCGTCCCGCCGGGCGGCGTGGCGCTACTCCCGCCCGTAGAAGACCCGCTCGACCACCGTCCGGGCCCGCCGGGTGAGCCGCCGGTAGTCCTCCCGCAGCTCGCTCACGGGCTGGTGGGTGTAGCCCATCAGGCGGCCGAGCCGCTCGGCCTCGGCGCCGTCGGTGGGGAGGGAGTCGCCCGGTGCCCCGGTGAGCAGGTAGCGGCGGTTCCGGGCCCGCTCGCAGAACCGGTAGGCGCCCCGGAGCGCTTCGGCGTCGGCGGGGGCGAGCAGCCCCCGGGAGGCGAGCCGGAGCAGCCCGTCGATGGTGGCGGCCGAGCGCACCTCCGGGTCCCGCCCTCCCTCGAGCAGCTGGAGGACCTGGACCGTGAACTCCACGTCGGACAGGGAGCCCCGCCCCAGCTTGAGGTGGAACTGGGGGTCCTCCCCGGGAGGGATCCGCTCCCGCTCGATCCGGGCCTTGATCCGGCGTACCTCGCGCACGTCCTCGGCGGGGAAGGGCTCCCGGTAGACGAAGGGTTCGACCATGGCCCGGAACTCCGCTCCCAGCGCCGGGTCGCCGGCGATGGGGCGGGCCTTGAGCAGGGACTGGAACTCCCAGACCAGCGCCCAGCGCTCGTAGTAGGAGCGGTAGCCCTGGAGGGAGCGGGCCAGCGGGCCCTGCTTGCCCTCGGGTCGCAGGTTGGCGTCGATGCGGAAGGTCTGGCCCTCGGCCGTGGTGGCACCGATCTCCTTCACCAGCCGGGTGGCGACCTTCTCGGCCGTGTCGAAGTCACCCGGGCCGGAGCCGTCGTAGACGAAGAGCACGTCGATGTCGGAGGCGTAGGACAGCTCGCGGCCGCCGAGTCGGCCCATCCCGATCACGGCGAAGGGCACGCTCGGCTCCAGCCACCGGACGGTCGCCTCCACGCACGCCTCGGCCAGGGCGGCCAGCTCCCGGCCCACCCCCTCCACCGAGGCGAACCCGAGCAGGTCCCGGGCGGCGATGCGCAGCAGCTCGCGGCGCTTGAACCGGCGCAGACCCTCGCGGCGGGCCTCCTCGTCACCCCGCCAGGCCAGCGTGCCCAGCGCCTCGGCCACCAGAGCCTCGCGGCTCTTCTCCTCGGCCAGCAGACCGTCGTCGGCCAGGGAGGGGACGAACTCGGGATGGCGGCGCAGGGCGTCGCCCACCACCCGGGAGGAGCCGAGGAGGCGGCACACCCGCTCGGCGGCACCGGGGGATTCCCGGAAGGTGATGGCGAGCGCCCCCGACCGGGCCCGGCCCTCGGCCAGGCGCCGCAGCTGGAGCAGGCCCAGGTCCGGGTCAGGGGCCTCCGAGAGCCATTCCAGGAGCAGGGGGAAGAGCTGGGCCATGAGCCGGGACCGGCGGGTGAGGCCGGTGGTGAGCTCGGCCAGCGCCGCCCGGGTGTGGGTCATGTCGAGGAACCCGAAGGCGGCCAGCCGCTCCTCGGCCGCCGCCACCGGGAGGGGCCCGGTGCCGGCGAAGGCCTCCAGGAGGGGCCGGAAGAAGAGCTTCTCGTGGATGGATCGCACCTGGGACTGGTGGCGGCGGTGGACGGCCTCGAACTGGTCCCGGGCGCTCTTGGGGCCCTCGTCCCGGTACCCCAGCACCCGGGCCAGCCGGGTGCGGGCCGCCGGGTCGGAGGGCAGGGAGTGGGTCTGGGTCTCGTTCTCCAGCTGCAGGCGGTGCTCGACGGTGCGCAGGAACCGGTAGGAGGCGTCCAGGGTGCGCACCTGGGCCCGGTCCACGTATCCGGCCTGGGCCAGCTGGTCCAGGGCCTCCAGCGTGTTGGGGGAGCGGATGCCGGGATCGTGTCGCCCATGGACCAGCTGGAGGAGCTGGACGGCGAACTCGATGTCCCGCAGGCCGCCCCGACCGCGCTTGATCTCCCGGTCGGACATCCCCCGCCGGGACACCTCCTCCTCGGCCCGGGCCTTCATGGCCCGCACTTCGCGCACGGCGTCGGGGTTGAGCCGCTCGGGCCAGACATGGGGCGCGGCGGCCTCGGCGAAGGCGGCCGCCAGCCCTTCGTCGCCCGCCACCGGGCGGGCTTTGATCAGGGCCTGGAACTCCCAGGTCGACGCCCACTTGTCCCAGTAGGCGCGGTAGGCGTCGAGGCTGCGCGACAACGGGCCGGCCCGGCCCTCGGGCCGCAGGGCGGCGTCGGTCCGGAAGACGATCCCGTAGGGCCCGGGGGCAGCCATGGTGGAGAGCAGGGCCCGGGCGGCCCGCTCCGCGTCGGGGGTGGCCCCGTCATGGACGAAGAGGACGTCGACGTCGCTGGCGTAGTTGAGCTCCCTCCCGCCGAGCTTGCCCATGCCGATCACGGCCATGGGCACGGTCGGTTCGGCCAGGCGCAGGGCGGCCTCCAGGCAGGCCTGGGCCAGGGCGGCCAGCTCCCGGCCCACCGCCGGCAGCTCGGCCAGGTTGAGCAGGTCCCGTACCGCGATGCGGGCCAGCTCCTTGCGCTTCCAGCGCCGAAGGGCGCCCGCCGGATCGTCGGCCCCGGCCTCCAGGGCGGCGGCGGCCATGGCCGAATACCAGTCCGACGGGCATTCGCCGGCCAGGGCGGCGGGGTCGGAGAGGCACTCGAGGAGCGACGGATCGGCGACGGCCGCCTCCGACAGGGACCGGGACGCGCCGGCCAGTGCCACCACCGCCGACAGCAGGAGCCGGTCGTCGGGGAGGCGTTCGGCCAGCTCGGGCTGGGCCTCGGCCAGGCGGGCCAGGACGAGCCGGGCCCGGGTCGGGTCGGCGGCCCGTTCCAGGGCGTCGGCCACCTCGGGCGCCTTCAGCAGTATCTCGGCCATATCCTGTGAATTGTGCCCCGTCTCCGGATCGCCGCCGCCCAGATCAACACGACGGTAGGCGACCTGGCCGGGAACGCCGCCCGGATCCTGGCCGCCTACGAGGAGGCCGAGGCCGCCGGCGCCGACCTCGTCGTCTTCCCCGAGCTCGCCATCACCGGCTATCCGCCCGAGGATCTGCTGCTCCGCCCCGCCTTCGTGGCCCAGGCGGCGGAGACGCTGGAGAAGATCGCCGCCCGCACGGGCACCACCGCCGCGGTCGTCGGGTTCCCCGAAGCCCGGCGCGACCTGTTCAACGCCGCTGCCGTGTGTGCCCGGGGTTCCGTGGCCGGTGTCTACCGCAAGCACCTGCTGCCCAACTACGCCGTCTTCGACGAGGCCCGCTACTTCGCGCCCGGCGACGATCCCGGGCCGTTGTTCGTGATCGGCGGCGTGCGGGTGGCGGTGTCGGTGTGCGAGGACGCCTGGAGCCCGACGGGCCCCATCGCCGCCCAGTCGGCGGGCGGCGCCGAGCTGGCCGTCAACCTGAGTGCCTCTCCCTACTACGCCGGCCGCCTGCCCGAGCGGGAGATGATGCTCGCCACCCGCGCCGCCGACGCCTCCATCCCCATCGTCTACCTGAACCTGGTCGGCGGCCAGGACGAGCTTGTCTTCGACGGCGGCTCCCTGGTCTACGACGAGAGCGGCCACCTCGTGTCCCGGGCCCGCCAGTTCACCGAGGACCTCCTCGTCGTCGACCTCGACGTGCGGCCCATGTTCCGCAAGCGCCTTCTCGACCCCCGGGGCCGGGCCCGGGCGCCCCGCCTGCCCGAGGTCGAGATCTCGGGCGCCCGCTCCGAGGCCGTCTTCGATCTGACCCCGCGGGTCGAGACCCCGCTCGGCCCCGAGGCCGAGGTGTGGGAGGCCCTCGTCCTCGGCACCCGGGACTACGTGCGCAAGAACGGCTTCTCCGAGGTCGTGATCGGCCTGTCGGGCGGGATCGACTCCTCGGTGGTGGCGGCCGTGGCCGCCGACGCCCTCGGAGCCGACCACGTCACCGGTGTGCTCATGCCGTCCCGCTACTCGTCGCCCGGCAGCCTGACCGACGCCGCCGCCCTGGCCGGGAACCTCGGCATCCGCACGCTGACCGTGCCCATCGAGGCCGCCCACCTCGCCTTCACGGACATGCTGGCCGAGGCCTTCGCCGGCACCGAGGAGGGCCTGGCCGAGGAGAACCTCCAGGCCCGCATCCGGGGCACCATCCTCATGACGCTGTCGAACAAGTCCGGGTCGATGGTGCTGACCACCGGCAACAAGTCGGAGATGGCGACGGGCTACGCCACCCTCTACGGCGACATGGCCGGCGGCTTCGCCGTCATCAAGGACGTCGACAAGACGCTCGTCTACCGGCTGGCCCGGTGGCGCAACCGGGAGCAGGAGGTCATCCCCCAGGCCGTGATCGACAAGCCGCCCAGTGCCGAGCTGCGCCCGGGGCAGCTCGACGCCGACTCGCTGCCGCCCTATGACCTCCTCGATCCGATCCTGGAGGCCTACGTGGAGGCCGACCGGTCCGTGAGCGAGTTGGAGGAGGCGGGCTTCGACCGCGACACTGTCCGGCGCGTGGCCGGCCTCGTGGACCGCAGCGAGTACAAGCGCCGCCAGGCCCCCCCGGGGGTGCGGGTCTCGCCCAAGGCCTTCGGGAAGGACCGCCGCCTCCCCATCACCAACCGCTGGCCCGGCTGAGACGGGCCGGAGCAGGAAGGGCCGGGGGCCCCGAGGGTCGCCGGGCCGACGAGGAGACGGCGGCGCTGTGGCGGATGCCGGAGACGGCCGCCGCCATCGCCGCCTACGTCGAGAAGACCCTGGGCGCCTCCCGCCGCTCTTGACCGGGCGGTCTAGTTCGGCGGAGAATCGACCGCCGTGGCCGAACCCTACGCCCCCCGATCACCCTTCGCCCCCTGGGACCGCCGGGAGCTGCCCGGCCTGTTCTCGGTGGAGGAGTCGGCCCGCCGGGTCGGGCACTACAAGTGGATCGAGATGCGCCTCTTCGAGGTCCTCGGCGGCTGGGTGGCCACCGTCCCCGAGGTCGACGTGAAGGTCACGCTGGGCCGGCACTGCTACCACCACGCCTGGCATGCCGAGCTGTGGCACAAGCGCCTGCCCGAGCTGCGGGAGATGAACCCCGACCGGCTCTGCCGGGCCCCCAACGCCGACCTGGAGGCCTTCGTCGCCGCCCTCACCGAGCCCGAGGCCCACGAACTGACCATCGAGAAGCTGGTCGGGGTGTACCGGGTGCTCATCCCGCGCAAGATCGGTGCGTACACCTTCCATCTCAACGCCACCAGCAAGATCACCGACGCCCCCACCATCCGGTCCCTCGGCTTCATCCTCGACGACGAGCTGACCGACTGGCGCGAGGGCGAGATGCTGCTGCAGTCCCTGATCGGAACCGACGAGGAGGTCGAGCGGGCTGCCCGCCGCCAGGCCGAGCTCGAAGTGCTCATCACCAGAGCGGGCGGCATCGCCGGGCCGGGTAGCCTGGGTGAGGCGCCCGGCACCGCCGAAACCACCCTGGGGGTCGCATGAGGAAGACCTATCCGGCCGAGGAGCTGGCCCGCGACGAGCGGTTCCGCCGGGCCCGCATGGAGGACCGGCTGAACGACCCCCGGGCCCGCACGGTCCGGGAGCGGCGCCGGGGCCCGGCCAAGCTCACTCCGGACCGGCCCGATGCCGCCGACGGGGCCCGCCAGATGATGCACGGCATCTTCGTGGGTGAGATCCAGGCCCTCGAGGGCGCCGGGCGCACCGTGTGGGACTTCGACGACACCGAAGCGCCCTTCGCCCTCAAGCTGGACATGGCCCGGCAGTGCTGGGACGAGGCCCGGCACACCGAGATCTCGGTGAAGCTGGGGGAGTGGATGGGCACCGAGATCGGTGAGTTCGCCGAGACGACCTTCCTCTACGAGGCCGCCTGCAACCCCGACCCGGTCCTGCGCCTCACCGGGGTCAACCGGGCCCTCGAGGGGCTGGCCATCGACGTCTTCAACACCATGCGGGAGTTCGGTAAGGCCTCAGGCGACCCCGCCCTCACCTTCTGTGAGGACTGGATGCTGGCCGACGAGGTCACCCACGTGAAGATGGGCTCCGACTGGCTCCGGCGCCTGACCGCCGAGGACCCCGAGCGGCGGGAACGGGCCCTGCAGTTCCAGCGGGTGGTGGACAAGCTCTTCTCCTTCGGTGGGTTCCGGGGCGAGCGCGACGAGAACCCCATCCAGCTGGCCCGGCAGTTCCGGAAGATGGCGGGGTTCGCCGACGCCGAGATCGACGAGATCTCCGTCCTGTCGAACGAGGCCTTCGAGGAGGTCTCCCGGTAGTTGGTCCGGGTCGCCGTCTCACCCCCGGTCTTCGAGGTGGTCGACTTCGAGCCGGCCCGGATCGCCCGGCTGGCGGCCGAGGTCGCCGCCGGCGTGGGGCTGCCCGACGATCTCGAGCTGGCGGTGGAGATCGACGAGGGCAGCCCGTTCGGGTCCACCTCGACCGCGATCGAGGGCCGGCGGGTCACGCTGTCGGTGGAGAGCGGAGCCTTCGAGGACCCCAAGGCCATCCGCCAGCTCTCCGAGGCCGGCACCCGCCTCGTCCTGGGCCGGCTCCTCTTCCGGCTGAGCGACCGGCTGAACCCCGACTTCGGCGCCCCGCCCGCCGACTCCGAGCTGACCTACGCCGAGCACGCCGCCTGGGACGCCTACGCCGTGGGCCGCTACGCCCGCCTGGCCGGGGTCGACGGCGGGCAGGACCGGCGCCGGTACGCCTTCCGCCTCCGCCACGGGTTCACCGACGACGCCGACCGGGCCTTCGACCGCCTGTGGACCGGCGACGGGCTGACCTGGGGGGAGCTAGAGCAGATCGTGGGCGCTCACGGCCACGAAGAGGCCGAGGTCGGGAGGGGCGCCGAGCAGGGCTGACACCCCTTCGGCCAACGCCCCCATGGTGGCTCCGGACATGTGGGCGGCCTGGGCGTCGGGCGAATCCCACTTCTCGTAGACGACGAAGCGGCCCGGGGTGAGCAGGGACGCCACCAGGTCGATGTTGCGGCAGCCCTCCTCACCACGGGACACCACCACGTAGCGGGCGAGGACGGCGGCGAGATCCCCCTCCCGGCCGGCCGCGGCATCGAAAATGCCCATCATGACCGTGAGGTCGATGCCGGCATCGGCGATGGCACACCCCTTTCCCAGATCACGCACCGCGCGTCCGTTAACGACAGTTTCGTTACAGAAAGTCGGGTTGCTGTCATCGAGGCAGGAGATGTCCGAATTGTGCCGAATCTGGCAATCGACCGAATGTGCCATCCCGAGACGCAGACCCGGACGCCTCACCGAGGCCAGGGGGCAGGGGCCGGGGGAGGGATCGGCACAGAGATTCAGGCGCAAAAGATCAGCCCAACGTGCCGGGAGCCTTGACCTGCCCGGTATGTTATGAGACAAGGTGGTGTTGGATGCTGGGTGGCGATGCCGGGCCCACGCGCGCTCCACGCGAAACCCGAAAAAGGAAGTCTGTGGCCAAGGAACGAGTGGAACGGGACGAGGAAGATCTTGTCCGTCTCTACCTTACCGATATCGGCCAGTACCCGCTGCTGACGAAGGACGACGAAGTTCGTCTGGCCCAGCAGATCGAGGGCGGCAATGCCGCCCGGACCGAATTGGAAAAGGCGACCGGTCTGTCCGCTTCCAAGAAGCGGGAGCTGCGCCGAAATGTCACGGACGGTGAGCAGGCGCAGCGGACGTTCGTCCAGTCCAACCTGCGGCTCGTCGTCTCGATCGCCAAGAAGTACCAGGCGTCGGGTCTGCCTCTCCTCGACCTCATCCAGGAGGGGAACCTGGGCCTGATGCACGCAGTCGAGAAGTTCGACTGGCGCAAGGGCTTCAAGTTCTCGACCTACGCCACCTGGTGGATCCGTCAGGCCATCACCAGGGGTATCGCCAACACCGGGCGCACCATCCGCCTGCCCGTCCACGCCGGTGACACGCTGGCCCGCCTGCAGAAGGCCCGGGCCCGCCTGGAGCTGAAGCTGGGCCGGCCGGCCACGCTCTCGGAGCTGGCCCACGAGGTCGACATGCCCGAGGACAAGGTGACCGAGGCGTTGCGCTTCGCCGCCGAGCCTCTGTCGCTGTCCGAGCCGCTGCGGGAGGACGGGGACGCCGAACTGGGCGACATCGTCGAGGACCGCTCGGCCGAGTCGCCCTTCGAGGTGGCGGCCACGGCGCTGCTCCCGGCCGAGATCGAGAAGCTGCTCGCTCCGCTGGACGAGCGGGAGCGTCAGATCCTGGCCCTGCGCTTCGGGCTGGACCGGGGTGAGCCCCGGACGCTCGAGGAGGTGGGGGAGTACTTCAACCTCACCCGCGAGCGCATCCGCCAGATCGAGGCCCGGGCCATGTCGAAGCTGCGTCACCCGTCGTCGGACACGGGGGCGCGCGACCTGCTGGCCGTCTGATCGACCGTCGCACACGATTCTCCTTGTCGCTGGTGGCCGCCCTGGTGGCGGCCACCGGCGCGTCCGGGTGCAGTGACAGCGGGGGTGGGGAGACGGCGCAGCCGTCCCCGTCGACCACCACCACCGCCCCCCTGGAGGACACCTTCCCCGGCATCTGGCCCTACACCACCGCCGCCGAGGCCGACGGTTACACCCGCGGCGTCGTCGACGAGACCTATCTCGACCCCGTCCGCACGGCCCGGGAGTTCATGCGGGCCTACATCGGGATGGAGGCGCCGGTGGCGGGGGAGTACCGGGCCGGCGACGCCCAGAGCGGTGAGGTCGAGGTACGGCCGAAGGCCGGGAGCCCGTTCGTGACCACCGTGTCCGTCCGGCGGGTGTCGGGCGACGGGTCGCCCTGGGTGGTGGTGTCGGCGCAGGCGGAGAAGGTGAGGCTCATCACGCCGCTGGCCCTCGAGAGGATCGGCTCGCCGGTCACCGTGTCCGGGGAGGCGTCGGCCTACGAGGGCACCGTGCTCGCCCAGGTCAAGGAGGACGGGATGGGACCGGGGCAGTACCTGGGCCAGGAGCCGCTCACCGGCGGGTCCGGTGAGGACCTCGAGCCCTACTCGGGGCCGGTGGCCTTCCAGGCCCCGACGAAGACGGCCGGTGCGGTGGTCGTCCTCACCCACTCGGCCGAGGACGACTCGGTCCAGCAGGCCTGCGCGGTGCGGGTAGCCTTCGCGCGCACCTCGACCTAGGCGGCCGCTGCACCACCGGCGATTGCCCGGTCCGTGCTAACAATCGCGTGGAGGTGAACGGGCGCCTGGTGGGCCCCCTCGTCTTCAAAACGAGTGGGACGGGTGATCCCCGTCCGGTGGGTTCGATTCCTGCCACCTCCGCTGTTCCCGCAACCCCCAAGGAGGCAGTTCGTGAAGAAGCTCCTGATCATGGTGGTCATCCTCGCTCTCGGCGCTCTGGTGGCCAAGAAGAAGCTGGCCTGAACGTCCGTCCTCACTCTCCGGTGAGCCAGGCCCCGTAGCCCTCGGCGAAGAGGGCCGGGGCGCCACCGGTGTGCCAGAACACCACCGTGTCGCCCGGCGCGAACCTCCCCTCCCGGGCCCAGCCGATGAGGCCGGCCATCGCCTTCCCGGTGTAGACGGGGTCGAGGATCATCCCCTCGGTGCGGGCCGCGGCCCGGATGGCCTCGCGGGCCGAATCCGTCGGCGCCCCGTAGCCGGAGCCAAACCGGCCGTGGTCGATGATGGCCTCGCTCTCCGGCTCGGCCCGGCCCGCCGCCCGGGCGGCCCCGGCGGCCAGTGCGGGCACCACCGCATCGAGGTCGGGCCGGGTGCCGACATCGATACCGAGGACCCTGGTCCTCGGGTCGAAGCCGGCCAGGAGGCCGGCGTGGGTTCCGCCCGAGCCGTCGGCCACGACCACCCAGTCCGGGGGCGCGTCGAGCTGGTCGACGAGCTCGGCGGCGGCCGCCAGGTAGGCCCCGACCCCGGTGACCGAGGCGCCGCCGATGGGAATGGCGTAGGGCCGCTTCCCTTCGGCTTCCAGGGCCGAGGCCAGGTCGGTGATGGCGGCCTCGGCGGCGTAGTACTCCTGGGCCCCGGTGAAGTGCAGCTTCGCCCCGAGCAGGCGGGCGAGCAGCAGGTTGCCCGTCGCCGTGTCCGCCGGGGCCCGGCCGGCGACGGCCAGATGGCAGCCGAGGCCCAGCCGGTTGGCGGCCGCCGCCGTCATGCGGGCGTGGTTGGACTGGCTCCCGCCCCCGGTGACGAGGACATCGGCGTCGGCGGCGAGGGCCTCGGCGCAGAGGAACTCCAGCTTGCGGGCCTTGTTGCCGCCCAGGGCCAGACCGGTGAGGTCGTCCCGCGTGACCAGCAGGCGGGGCCCGCCGAGCCACTCCGAGAGCCGATCGAGCGACTCGACCGGGGTGGGCAGGTGAGCGAGGCCCAACCCCATGCCGGCCCCTCTAGGCCGCCGGGCGCTGGCGGAGCCAACGCCAGCCGGCCAGGCCCAGGCCGACGGCCACGACCACTCCGCCCACGGCGGCGGTGGGGGCGGCGGCCCGGGGTACGGGGTGTCCCCGAAGAACCTCAGGGACACGCTGGAGGAGGCGGACGGGCTGGGTGAACCGGCGGATCTCCCACTCCTGCTGTCGGGCCAGGCGGGCCAGGTCGCGGCCGGGGTTGACCGCCACCGGGTGCCCGACGGCCTCGAGCATGGGGGCGTCGGTGATCGAGTCGGAGTAGGCGAAGGAGCCGGCCAGGTCGATCCCCCGGGTGACGGCCACCCGGCGGATGGCCTCGGCCTTGTGCGGCCCGTAGGCGTAGAACTCGAGCTCGCCGGTGTAGCGGCCCTCGTCGTCGATCCGGCTCCGGGTGGCGATGTAGTCGTCGGCGCCGAGCTGGTCGGCCAGGTGGGCGACGATCTCGACCGGGGCGGCGGAGACCAGGTACACCAGGCGCCCGGCCCGGCGGTGCTCCTCGAAGAGCTCCAGCGCCTCGGCGTAGATGATGGGGGTCACCACCCGGTCGAAGGCCTCCCGCACCACGCCCGTCACCCGGGCCTGCTCCCAGCCCCGGATCATGGACAGCATGGAGTCGCGGGCTCGCTCCATCCTGGCCTCGCCGGCCCCGCCGAGCCGGTAGAGGGCCTGCCCGTAGACGCTCCGGATCAGGGCGGTGCGGGGGAGCAGCCCCTCGCGGTAGAGCGGCCGGCCGAAGGCCAGGACCGAGCTGCGGGCGATCACGGTCTTGTCGAGATCGAAGAAGGCGGCCTGCACGCCGGTCATTGTGACGGCTGGCGTGCGCCCGCCGACCCGCGGTGCGCGTGAAATTCCCTTGCCGGGGTTCGAGCTCGGCCGATACCGTCCCCGGCGCTTCCCCTTCTTCTGCTCCCCCCTCGGGCTTCCCCTTCCCTTCCCCCATCCCGGACTGATCGCGCCCGTCGGGCGCGTCCCGAGAGGGGAAGCCCTTGCTGTTCGCCCTGTGGTCTCCCAAAGGTGGCTCCGGCACGTCGGTCGTGTGTGCCGCCCTGGCCTCGTTCCTGGCCCGGCGGGAGCGCGTGCTCCTCGTCGACCTGGCCGGTGACCTGCCCGCCATCGCCGGCATCCCACCCACCGGCCCCGCCGGCGTCTCCCGGTCCCCGTACCCGTCGCTCCTCGACTGGCTGGCGGGCGGGCCGGTCGCCCCCAGCGATGCCCTCGACGGGCTCGTCCGCCCCCTGGGCGACCGTCTCGGCC
>JBOGFE010000338.1:0-5371 GCA_050741935.1 Acidimicrobiia bacterium
GTGTCGTACTGGGCCAGGACCCCGCCGGACTTCAGGAGGGCGATGCGGTCACCGAGCTTGATGGCCTCGTCGATGTCGTGGGTCACGAGCACGACCGTCTTGCCCAGCTCGCCCTGGAGGCGGACGAACTCCTCGCCGAGCCGGCCCCGGGTCACGGGATCGACGGCGCCGAAGGGCTCGTCCATGAGCAGGACGGGCGGGTCGGCGGCCAGGGCCCGGGCCACGCCCACCCGCTGGCGCTGCCCACCGGAGAGCTCCTCGGGGCGGCGGTGGGCGAAGGTGGCCGGGTCGAGCCCGACGAGGTCGAGCAGCTCGTCCACCCGGGTCCGAATCCGGGCCCGGTCCCACCCGAGGAGGCGGGGGACGGTGGCCACGTTGGCGGCCACGTCGAGGTGGGGGAACAACCCGACCTGCTGGATGACGTAGCCGATCCCCCGGCGCAGCGCCACCGGGTCGACCCCGGCGACGTCGGCTCCGCCGACCACGACCCGGCCCGAGGTCGGCTCCACCAGGCGGTTGATCATCTTGAGGGTCGTGGTCTTCCCGCAGCCGGACGGGCCGACCAGCACGCAGGTCTCGCCTTCGGCCACCTCCAGGGACAGGGTCTCGACGGCCACCGTCCCCGGGCCGTAGCGCTTGCTGACCTCCTCCAGGCTGATCACGCCGAAGAACCCCGGCGCCGGCGCAGCGACCGCTCGACCAGACCGAGCCCGCCGTCGATGGCCAGGGCCAGCGCCACGATGGTGAGGGTGGCGGCCAGGGTCCTGGTCCGGTCGCCGGCCTGGAGCCCTTCGAAGACCGAGACCCCGAGGCCGCCGGCCGCCACCAGGGCCGCCACGGTGGCGATGCCCACGGCCGTGACCGCCGCCACCCGCACCCCGGACACGACCACCGGCAGCGCCAGGGGCAGGCGCACCCGGCGCAGGGTCTGGGCCTCGGTCATGCCCATCCCCCGGGCGGCCTCCACCACGTCGGCGGGCACCTCGGAGAGCCCGACGACGGTGTTGCGGAGCACGGGTAGCAGGGCGTAGAGGGCGAGAGCGGCCACCGCCGGCGAGGTCCCGATCCCGAGCGGCACGACCAGGAGACCGAACAGAGCGAGGCTGGGCACGGTGAAGATCACCCCGGCCACCCCGATGGTGGCCGCGGCCAGGGCCCGCCGGCGGGCGACGGCCACCCCGAGGACGACGGCGGCGGGAACGGCCAGGGCCAGGGCGCTGCCCACCAGCCGGCCGTGCTGGAGAGCCTGTTCGGTCAGTTCGTCCCGATGATCGACGACGAAGCGCCAGAGCTCGATGTCGGCCTCAGCTCTCGTTCTCCAGCAGGCCCCGCCGGTCGAGGAACTCCCGGGCCACGTCCTCGGCCGCCTTGCCGTCGATCTCCACCTCGGCGTTGAGCCCGGTGATGGTGGCCGTGTCCAGGGCGGCGGTGAGACCGGCGAGGTCCTCGGCCAGGGACGGCCACCGGCTCAGGCGATCGGTGAGGAGCGTGGGGGCCGGGGTGTAGGCCCCGAAGGCCTTCTTGTCGTCGGCGACCACCCGGAGCTTGTGCTTCACGATGAGCGCCGACGTGGAGTAGACGATCCCGACCGTGCACTGGCCGTCGGCCAGGGCCGCGGGGATGAGCGACTGGCCGAGCTGGCGGATGTTGGCGAAGTCCAGACCGTAGGTCTCCTTGACGGCGGGCAGGACGTCCTCCCGGAATCCGCCCTCGGGATCGACGCACAGGGCCGTGTCCGGCGCGGCCTTCACCTGCTCGGCCAGCGCCGTCAGGGTGGGGGCGGCGACCGGACCGCCGTCGGCCACGGCCAGGGCGTAGGTGTCGTTCATGGCGGCGGCGGGCAGCCAGGTGACGCCGTTGGCGGCGTCGAGGCGCTTGGCCGTCTCGTAGGCCTGGGCCGGGTCGCCCATCGGCGGCTGCTCGAGTATCCCGAGCCCCGTGCCCGTGAACTCCCAGTACACGTCGATGTCGCCGCCCAGCAGCGCCTTGCGGATGAGATCGGTACCACCCAGGCGGATCTTCCTGGTGACCTCGTAGCCCCGGTCCTCGAGCACCGAGCCCATCAGGTGGGCGAGCAGCTGCGCCTCGGTGTCGATCTTCGAACCGATGGTGATGCCGTCGTCGCCCCCGCCGGAGCCGCAGGCCCCGAGCAGGGACAGGACCAGGACGACGACCACGAGCCGGCGGGGCACGGACCCAGCCTAAACAAACCGGAAAAAAACCGGACAAAGCCGTCATCAGCCACCGGTGGGTCGTCTCCCGGACGAGCGGGGGCCCCTACGGCGAGAAGCACCACTTCGACGGCACCGCCCCCACCGGCCATCAATTCATCCGTCATTCCTGAGAGCGCCTTTATGCGCCACCAGCCGGTTGACAGGCGGAGGGCCACGGCAAAGGATGGGGGTTGAGCCCGAGGAGGACGAAGCATGACCGTGGCCCGTGGCAACCACCGGTTCCAAACCTCCGACGAGAGCTGGCCCTACCCCGACGTGGAGGGCGAGCTCGCTGACGACGAGGATCTCGATCTCGACATCCTCGAGCTCCGGGCTGATCCCAGGGCCTACTCCGATCTCACCCCTGGCGAACGCCAGGTCCTGTTCCTGCGCTTCGGGTTGAACGACGGGGTGGCCCACTCCATGAAGGAGATCGGCCACAGCCTCGACCTGACGCACTCCGAGACCCGTGACGTCCTCGGCCGGGCCATCGACAAGGTGCGCCACCGGGTCCTGGGATAGACCTGCGGGCCCGGCCCGCTGGGTACCATCGGGCGGGTTGTCACCGCTCGCACGCTCCCCACAGTCCCCGACCGGCTCGGCGCGCCGCCAGCTCGCGGTCGAGCATCGTGCGGCCGTGCGCCCCGTTGGGTGGGATGACCAGCAGGGTGGCGTAGCCGCCGGCCAGCAGGACGTCGTTGAAGCGGTACCCGTCCACCTCGACATAGGCGAGGAGCCGCCCGTACGGGTCGCGCCGGACCCGGTCGAACTCGAGGCGCACCCTGCGGCCCAGCAACCGGGAGTGGGTGAAGGCCGAGGCTTCGGGTCCGAAGCACTCCACCGGCCGGCGGGGGTGCACGGTCTCGGGCGTGTCCACGCCCAGCAGGCGCACCGTCTCCCGCCGGCCGCCGGCCACCACCTCGACGGTGTCGCCGTCGACGACGCCCACCACCCGGACCGCCCCGGGGACGTCGTGGCGCGCCACTCCCAGCCACCACCCCCCGAGCGAGGCGGCGGCCAGAACGGCCACGAGCCGGCTCGGGAGAGCCACGGCCCGGGAGTGTACCGGTCGTGACCGGGCGCCGGCGGGGGTGGATGCTGCGGGCCGCGGTGCTGGTCGTCTCCGGCCTCGTCACCGGCGGAGTGGTACTCGGCCTGGGCAGCCGCGGTGATCTCGAGCAGGCCGGCCAACGGGTCGACACCGCCTGGGCCCAGCTGCGCCCGGGCCTCGACGAGCGCTACCTGGCGCTCGGCCGGGCCGCCGACGCCGCCCGGGAGCGCCTGGGCGAAGACCCCGCATTGCTGTCGGACCTCGACACCGGGCTGCAGAGCTGGCCGGGCGCCAAGGCCCAGGCGGTCGAGGTCCAGGCGACGCTGGCCAACCGCCTCGAAGGCCTCGGCGCCCGGCTGCTCACCCTGGTCCAGGCCACGCCCCGCCTGCGCTCCTCCGAGGTCGTCAACGGTGCACTGGGCGACATGGACCGGGCCGATCCCGGGCCGGCCCGGTCCGCCTACAACCAGGCCGTCACCGGCTACGAGAACGTCCGGGGCGGTTTCCCCCGCCGGCTGGTGGCCGGTGCCCTGGGTTTCGACGCCCGCCGGACACTCGAGACCCCGGCGTAAGGAAACGCCCCCGAACCAGTTGGTAGGTTCATCGGCCATGAAACTGCTCGTGACCGGCGGGGCGGGGTACATCGGGTCGGTGGTGGCCGCCCAGCTCATCGAGGCCGGCCATCAGGTGACGGTGGCCGACAACCTGTCCAAGGGCCATGACTGGGCCGTGCACCCCGACGCCGCCTTCGTGGAGGTCGACGTGCTCGACGGGCCCGGCATCGCCGAGGTGGTGGCCGGGGGCTTCGACGGGGTGCTCCACTTCGCCGCCCTGTCCCTGGTGGGCGAGTCGGTGTCCGAGCCGGTGCGCTACTTCCGGACCAACGTGGGCGGCAGCCTCAACCTCCTCGACGCCATGCGGGCGGCCGGCGTGCGCCGGCTGGTGTTCTCCTCCACCGCCGCCTGCTACGGCGAGCCCGAGGACGTCCCCATCCTGGAGAGCGCCCCCGCCGTACCCACCAACCCCTACGGGGCCTCCAAGGTGGCCGTCGACACCGCCATCGGCTTCGAGTGCGCGGCCAACGGCCTGGGGGCGGTCAGCCTGCGCTACTTCAACGTGGCCGGCGCCTCGGGGCCCTACGGCGAGGTCCACGACCCCGAGACCCACCTCATTCCCCTCGTGCTGCGCGCCGCCGCCGGCCTGCGGGAGGGGATCCAGATCTACGGCACCGACTACCCCACCCCCGACGGGACGGCCGTCCGGGACTACATCCACGTTGAGGACCTGGCCCGGGCCCACCTCCTCGCCCTCGACGCCTGCGGCGAGGGCGGGCACCGGATCTACAACCTGGGCAACGGCCAGGGCTTCTCGGTCCGGGAGGTGGTGGACACGGCCCGGGCGGTGACCGGCGCCCCGATCCCGGCCACCGAGGTGGGCCGGCGGGCCGGCGACCCGGCCGTGCTCGTCGCCTCCAGCGACCGGATCAAGGCGGACCTGGGCTGGGTGCCGGAGAAGCCGGGGCTGGACGAGATGATCGGCGACGCCTGGGCCTGGACGACGGCCAACCTCCACCGCCACTGAGGCGCCCGCCGGAGAGGCCCTGAATTCCGTGGGAGTACGGAGGACGCAGCCTCCGCGCTCCGTATGCTCGAGGCAGATGGAGTGTCCCGGCTGTGGCCACGGGAACCGGACCGGCGCCCAGTTCTGTGAGGAGTGCGGCGCCGGCCTCCAGCGCGGGTGTCCCCAGTGCGGTGCGCCGGTCAGCGAGGTGGCCCGGTTCTGTGATGCCTGTGGGCACCGGCTGCAGACGGCCACCTCGCCGCCGGCGCCACCGACCCCCCGGAGCACATCGCTGCCGCCCGAGCTGGCCGAGAAGATCCTGCGGGAACGGGCGTCGGTCGAGGGGGAGCGCCGGACCGTCACCGTCCTCTTCGCCGACGCCGTCGGGTCCACCCCGATCGCCGAGCGGATCGGAGAGGAGGAGATGTACGGGCTGATGCAGGGCTGCATCGCCCGGATGATGGACGCCGTGCACCGCTACGAGGGCTACATCGCCCACTTCACCGGGGACGGGGTCATGGCCATCTTCGGGGCCCCGATCGCCCAT
>JBOGFE010000339.1:0-4582 GCA_050741935.1 Acidimicrobiia bacterium
GCGGTCAACAAGGTCCGGGCCATCTCTCCCGCCCCGGACATGATCTTCTACGGCGGGTACTACGCCGAGGCTGGCCGGCTGAAGAAGCAGCTGACCGACGCCGGCATCAAGGCCAAGTTCATCAGCGGCGACGGTTCGCTCGACGCCGGCTTCGTCGCCAGCTCCGGCGCCGCCGGCGGCGAGGGCGCCCTGCTCACCTGCCCCTGCCGGTTGGCCACCGCCGACCTTCCCGGCAAGGGGGGCGAGTTCGACAAGAGCTACAAGACAGACGTCGGCCGCGACCCCGGGACCTACTCGAGCGAGGGCTACGACGCCGCCAGCCTGCTCATCGCCGGGATCGAGGCCGGCAACGACACCCGGGAGAAGCTCCTGTCGTACGTCGAGAACTTGAGCAGCTTCGACGGCGTGTCGAAGACCATCCAGTTCGAGACGAACGGCAACGTGAAGGCCGGCGACGTGTTCGTCTACGAGGTGAAGGGCGGCAAGCTCACCGAGTTGGGCAAGACGTCGGAGCTGGCCAAGTAACAGCCGAGCAAGTCACCCCGGGTGCAAGACGTCAGCTTCTGCCTCACCTGCCTGCGGGACCAGTTCTGGCCGCAGACGCTCGACGGCCTGACCCTCGGCGCTGTCTACGCCCTGATCGCCCTCGGCTACACGCTGGTCTACGGCGTTCTGCGGCTGATCAACTTCGCCCACTCCGAGATCTTCATGATCGGGATCTTCGCCTCGCTCTTCGCCATGCAGGGCCTGGGGATCGAGATCGCCGACGCCCCTCGCACCGGAGCGGGCCTGGCCCTGACGGTGATCGTCGTCATGGTCATCGCCATGGCCGCCTCCGGGGGGGTGGCGGTGGCCATCGAGCGGGTCGCCTACCGGCCCCTGCGGCGCCGGGGGGCACCCCGGCTCGCCGCCCTGATCACCGCCATCGGCATCTCGCTCTTCCTCCAGGAGCTGTTCGCCGCCCGCTACGGCCGTGACTTCCTCGGGTTCCCCCGCATCCTGGAGAAGAAGGAGCTGGTCAGCTTCTACGGGGCCAACGTCCGCACCGACAAGCTGCTGGTGATCCTGGGCGCCCTGGTGCTGATGCTCGCCCTGGAGCGCTTCGTGGCCAAGTCCCGGCTCGGCCGGGGCATCCGGGCCACGGCCCAGGACGCGGAGACGGCCGCCCTGATGGGGGTGAACATCGACCGGGTGGTCATGTTGACCTTCCTGCTGGGGGGGATGCTGGCCGGGGCGGCGGGCACGCTCTACGGGATCTTCTTCGAGGCGGCCCGCTTCAACATCGGCTTCCTGCCCGGCATCAAGGCCTTCACCGCGGCCGTGCTCGGCGGCATCGGCAACATCCGGGGCGCTCTGGTGGGCGGCCTCGCCCTGGGGCTGCTGGAGAACTGGGGGGCGACCGTGCTGGGCGGGGAGTGGAAGGACGTCTTCGCCTTCGCCGTGCTCGTGCTCGTCCTCATGTTCCGGCCCACCGGGCTCCTGGGTGAGTCACTCGGGAAGGCCCGGGCGTGACGTCCCCGGGGCCCGGGGTGTCCCCGAAGGCACAGAGCCTCCGGCTGCGGCTGGCGGCGCTGCGCTCCCGCCTGGCGGTGGTCGACCCGGTCAGCCGCTGGTGGTCGAGGCAGTCCCGGACGGTCAAGATCCTCGTGGCCCTGGCCCTCGTCGCCTTCGCCATCCTGTATCCGCTGACGCTCAGCCGCTACTGGCAGAGCGTCCTGTTCTTCCCCGTCGGGCTCTACGTCCTCCTGGCCCTGGGCCTCAACATCGTGGTGGGGGCCGCCGGGCTCCTCGACCTCGGCTACGTGGCCTTCTATGCCGTGGGGGCCTACACGGCGGCCACCCTCACCACCAAGTCCGGGTGGACGGCCTGGGAGGCCCTGCCCGTGGCCATCGTGGTGGCCATGGTGGCGGGGGTGATGTTGGGGGCCCCGACCCTGCGCCTCCGGGGCGACTACCTGGCCATCGTGACCCTCGGCTTCGGCGAGATCGTGCGCATCGTGGCCCAGAACAGCGGCTCGCTGGGCGAGGCCCGGGGTATCACCGGGATCGCCCATCCCGGCCCGGTGCTGGGGGCCAGGTTCGGGTTGCTGCCCCTGCCCTACTACTACCTCGCCCTCGCCGCCATCGCCCTGTCGGTGTTCCTGATCCTGCGCCTCAACCGGTCCCGGGTGGGCCGGGCCTGGTCGGCCATCCGGGAGGACGAGGACGCCGCCGAGGCCATGGGCGTGCCCACCTTCACCATGAAGCTGTGGGCCTTCGCCATGGGGGCTTCCACCGGTGGGCTGGCCGGATGGATCTACGCCAGCAAGGTCGGCTTCATCAACCCCGACAACTTCCCCTTCTTCTTCTCGGTCATCATCCTGGCCGCCGTCGTGCTCGGCGGGATGGGCTCGATCCCCGGCGTCATCGCCGGCGCCTTCGCCATCGGCTTCCTGCCCGAGTACCTGCGGGACGCGGCCGCCGGCGAGTGGCTCACCGACCGGCTCAACACCCTGACCGGCGGCGAGGTGGGGACCATCACCGAGTACCGGGTCCTGCTCTTCGGGGCCGCCCTGGTGGCCATGATGGTCTTCCGGCCCCAGGGGCTCATCCCCAGCCGCCAGCGGGCGGCGGAGCTGGCCGAGGCGGGCGGGGCGGGCGGGCTGGCCGGCGTCGTGGTGGCGGCCCATGATCACGCGGAGGCCGTGGAGGAGAGCCCGGCGGTGGTCCGTCCCGCCGCCGGCGAGGGGTCGGCCTCCGATGGGCCCGACGAGCTGCCGCTCGACATCGAGGCGGCCGAGACCGTCCTCGAGCTGCGCGACGTCACCATGACCTTCGGCGGTGTGGTGGCCATGGACAAGGTCTCCCTGGCCGTGCGCCGGGGCCAGATCTTCGGGATCATCGGCCCCAACGGCGCCGGCAAGACGACCCTGTTCAACTGCGTGACCGGCATCTTCAAGCCCACCGGGGGCGAGATCCTGGTCAACGGCCGCTCCGTCGTGGGCCGCCGGCCCCACCGCATCACCGAGGCGGGGGTGGCCCGGACGTTCCAGAACATCCGCCTGTTCCCCAACGTCACCGCCCTGGAGAACGTCCTGGTGGGGGCGGACGCCCGTCACCGCACCAGCGTCCCCGGCGCCCTGCTCGGCCTGCCCCGGCACCGCCGGGAGGAACGGGACGGCCGGCAGGAGAGCCAGCGGCTGCTCGAGTACGTCGGCATCCCCCAGCGGGGCGGCGACCTGGCCCGGAACCTCCCCTACGGGGACCAGCGGCGCCTGGAGATCGCCCGGGCCATCGCCACCGGCCCGAGCGTGCTGCTCCTCGACGAGCCGGCGGCGGGCATGAACCCGTCGGAGAAGCGGGCCCTGGTGGGGCTCATCCGCAAGATCCGCGACTCGGGCCTGACCGTGGTCCTCATCGAGCACGACATGGGCCTGGTCATGGGGGTGTGCGACCGCGTGGCCGTGCTGGACTTCGGTGAGAAGATCGCCGAGGACCGGCCCGAGCAGATCCAGGCCGACCCTCGGGTCATCGAGGCCTACCTGGGGACAACCGATGCTTCTTGAGCTCTCCGACGTCCGGGTCCACTACGGGAAGTGCGAGGCCCTCAAGGGCATCTCTCTCACCGTCGACGAGGGCGAGATCGTCACCCTCATCGGCGGCAACGGGGCGGGGAAGTCCACCACCCTCAAGACCATCTCGGGCCTGCGGCCGGTCACGGCGGGCAGCATCCGCCTGGGCGACCGGGACATCGTGGGGGTCGCCCCCCACAAGCTGGTGGAGATGGGCGTGGCCCACGCCCCCGAGGGCCGGGGGATCTTCCCGGGGATGACCGTCCGGGAGAACCTGGAGATGGGCGCCTACGGCCGGCCCCGGGCCGATCTCCGCCCCGACCTGGAGCGGGTGCTGGGCCTGTTCCCCCGCCTCTCCGAGCGGATCAGGCAGGCCGGGGGGACGCTGTCGGGAGGGGAGCAGCAGATGCTGGCCATCGGCCGGGCCCTCATGGCCCGGCCCCACCTCCTGCTCCTCGACGAGCCGTCGATGGGCCTGGCCCCCAAGGTCGTCTCCCAGGTGTTCGACACCATCACCGAGATCAACCGCCAGGGCACCACCATCCTGCTGGTGGAGCAGAACGCGGCCCAGGCGCTGCAGCGGGCCCACCGGGCCTACGTGCTCGAGGTGGGCCGCATCGTGAAGGCCTCCGAGGCCCGCCTGCTCCTGGAGGACGAGTCGGTGAAGGCCGCCTACCTGGGCGGCGACGTCGGCGGGGGCTGACCGGGGCCGCTCAGCCCGAGGTAGGCCTCCCGCAGGCGGGGGTCGGCCAGGAGCTCGTCGCCCGGCCCGGCCGCCACCATGCGGCCCGTCTCCAGCACGTAGCCGCGGCGAGCGACGGTGAGGGCCGCCTCCACGTCCTGTTCCACGAGCAGGATCCCGGTTCCCTCGGCGGCGATGACGGGCAGGCGGGCCAGCAGGTCACCGACGAGGCGGGGGGCGAGGCCGAGGGAGAGCTCGTCGATGAGGAGGAGCCGGGGCCGGCCCATGAGGGCCCGGCCCAGGGCGCACATCTGCTGCTCGCCGCCGGAGAGCCGTCCCGCCACCTGCC
>JBOGFE010000340.1:0-7730 GCA_050741935.1 Acidimicrobiia bacterium
TTCGGCCAGGTACCGGGAGGTGATCAGGGCCTTGGCGTCGGAGTTGTCGACGATGTATCCGGCTTCCTCGGCCGTGAGGTAGCGGTTGACGGTGGTGAGCACCAGCCCGGAGCTGAGCGCCGCCCACAGCACCTCGAAATAGCGGGGGTGGTTCTCCATGAACAGGGCGATGTGGTCGCCGGGAGCCAGCCCCCCCGCCTGCAGCAGCCGGGCCAGTCGGGTCGACCGCTCGTCGAGCTCCCCGTGGGTCACCGCGTCGCCGGTGCCGGCGTCGATGATCACCGGCTTGTCCGGCGTGACCTTGCCCCAGTGGCCCGGATACATCAGTTGCCTCCTCGCTTCTGCCTGCCGGCGGCCCTGGGATCATAGGAGTGACCGGCAGGTCAGAAGCGAGGCGAGGTGCCCGCCGGAGTTCGTGGCCCCGGCCGGCCTGGAGGGGGATCAGCTGCAGTTGGTGACGCGGATGTGGATCTCCTCACCCTTCTGATCCATCGACGCCGCGAACCGGGTCTTGCTGGAGGTGTTGGCGTCGTCGACGAAGCGGACCTTCACCCGGGGGCCGGTGGGAGTGGTGACCTCGGCGGTCCAGCCGTCGCTGGCGGCGGCGTCGACGACCTCGAGCTCGGTGGGCGACCTGCGGGACACCTCGACGTCGCCGGCGTCGCCCGCCGGGTAGATCACGCTCTCTCCCTCGGCCGGCGCCGGCTCCTGGAGCGTCTCGGGGGTGGAGCAGTTGGCCGAGGAGGTGTCGTCCTCCGGCGGCGTGGAGGTGCCGTCGTCGGGCGGGGTGGAGGTGCCGTCGTCAGGCGGCGTGGAGGTGCCGTCGTCGGGTGGGGTGGAGGTGCCGTCGTCAGGCGGGGTGGAGGTGCCGTCGTCGGGCGGTGTCGTTTCGTCATCGGATGGGGCCGTGCTGGAGGTGGTGGCGTATCCGCCGCCCGGCGGAGGCGTGGTCGATTCGCCGGCGCCGAAGACGGGCGGAGCAAGGGCGAGGGCCAGCAGTCCGCCGGCGAGAAGGACGATCGGGGGACGACGCATAAAGGACTCCTTGTCACATTCGTCTCTCCCGCCCGACCAAATGCTAGAGCCTCAGACGTGTAATGCAAGCACGTTTATAACTTTCGCCCCATGGGTAACAGGCAAGGTTCGCCGCTAGTAGCCTCGACCAGGGTGAAGCAGCCCCCGGCGCTGCCGCCCATCCGCCAGGAGGAGGACCGGCTCCGCCAGCTCCGCGCCATGAAGCGCCGGGCCACCGGGCTGCTGGTCCTCATCACCGTCGTCTACGTGGCCCTCACCCTGGCCGGGGACGGTGGCCGGCTGGTGGACTACGCCCAGGCCGGCGCCGGGGCGGCCATGGTCGGGGGCCTGGCCGACTGGTTCGCCGTCACCGCCCTGTTCCGGCACCCGCTCGGGCTGCCGATTCCCCACACGGCGGTCATCGCCGAACGGAAGGACCAGTTCGGCGAGACCCTGGGCGACTTCGTCCAGGCCAACTTCCTGTCCCCCGACGTGCTCTCCGAACGGGTCCGCTCCGCCCAGGCCGTCACCCGGGCCGTCAACTGGCTGGCCGACGAGACCCACGCCGAGGCCGTCTCCGGCCACCTGGCCGACGTGGTGGTGGCCCTGGCCGACTCGGTGCGCGACGAGGACATGGCCGAGCTGCTCGAGGCGGAGGTGCGCCGGGCCATCGAAGCCGTGCCGCTGGCAGCCTGGGCCGCCCGGGTGATCCGCCTCATGACCGCCAAGGGCCGGCACCGGGACCTGGTGGACACCGCGGTGCGGGGAGTGGCCCGCCTGGTGGAGGACAACCGGGCCGAGCTGCGCCGCCGCTTCACCGACCAGGCTCCGTGGTGGATGCCCGACCGGCTCGACAACCGCATCTTCGACCGGCTGGCGGACGCCTTGGGCGACCTGCTGCGGGTCGTCTACCTCGACCCCGACCACCCGATGCGCCACCAGATCGACGACTGGATCGACGACCTGGTGGCCAACCTGGAGCACTCGCAGGAGATGGCGGACCGGCTCGAGCGGCTGAAGCACGAGTTCCTCGAGCACCCCGAGCTCGGCACCTGGACTTCGTCGGTGTGGGGCAACTTCCGGGGCTCGCTCCAGGCGCAGGCGTCCGACCCGAACTCGCCGCTGCGCCGCCAGCTGGCGCGGGCCATCGCCGCCGCCGCCCGGCGGGTGCGGGACGACCCCGAGCTGCTGGCCCGGGTGGAGCGGATGGCCGAGAACGGGGCCTACACCCTGGCCGAGCGCTTCCGGGACGAGGCCGCCGAGCTGGTGAGCGGCACCATCTCCCGGTGGGACGCCCAGGAGACGTCGGACAAGCTGGAGCTCCTGCTCGGGCGGGACCTGCAGTTCATCCGCATCAACGGCACGGTCGTCGGCGGCATCGCCGGCCTCGTCATCCACGCCGCGGGCGAGGCCCTGGGGTGAGCCCGGCCGGTGTCGCCCTCAGGTGGTTCGGTGGAGCTTGGCCGCGAAGGCCCGCAGGATGGCCTGCACCCCGTGACCGGGGAGATCGTGGGGACCCTCGGGGAGGTCGAGCCGGTAGCGCAGGACACCGTTCCCGTCGTTCTCGAAGCGGGCGCCGGCGTGGGCCAGGATGGCCTTCGACGCCTGGTTGTCGGCCAGCACCAGCCCCTCGAAGCGGGTCACCCCCCGTTCCCGGGCCGCGAGCACGATGGCGTCGAGGAGGAAGGCACCCGCCCCCCGGCCCTGGTACTCGTCGATGACGGTCACGGCCGCTTCGGCCGCGGCGGGGTCGTCGAGGCGCACGAAGCGGGAGACGCCCACCACCGCCGGGGCTCCGTCCTCGTCCGTGAGTGCCACCAGGGCGAAGTGGTCGTCGTCGTCGACCTTCATGAGGAAGTCGAGGAGCGAGGAGGTGAGCCGGGGGGTGGGGGACAGGAAGCGCCGGTAGCGGGACTGGGGGGAGAGACGGTCGAAGGCCGCCACCACCAGCTGGCGATCGGCGGCCCGCAGGGGGCGGAGCAGGACCGGGGTGCCGTCGCGGAGCTTCAACCGTCCGGGCCGGGGCGGAGTCGGGCGGGGCCGAGGGGCGTGGGCCAGGGCCGGCCGCGCCCGGGGCCGGTCGGGCTCCGGGCGTCCCGGCCGCCAGTCGGGGGGAAGGAGGGCGCCCCCGCCGGGTCGGTACCCTAGTTGCGTCATGCAACCTATAGTAGCGGCAACACCGTTGCTTTGCGAAACGGAGTAGGATCCTGATCATGCGACGCACGAGTTTTGCCGGGATGAACTGCTCCGTGGCCGGGGCGCTCGAGATCCTGGGCGAGTGGTGGACCATGCTGATCGTGCGCGACGCCTTCATGGGGGTGCGCCGGTTCGAGGACTTCCAGCGCCGGCTCGGCATCGCCCGCAACGTGCTCACCACCCGCCTCCAGAAGCTGGTGGCCGCCGGCATCCTGGAGCGCCGGCGTTACCAGGAGCGCCCCGAGCGCTTCGAGTACCGCCTGACGGCGAAGGGGCTCGAGCTCTATCCGATCCTGGTGTCGCTCATGCAGTGGGGCGACCGGTGGGCGCCGGGCGAGACCGAGGGCCCGCCGGTGGTGCTCATCCACCGCCCCTGTGGAAACGAGAGCCAGCCCCACCTGGTCTGCGACCACTGCGGGGAGCCGGCGGATCCCCGCCAGATGACCCCGGTCGCCGGTCCGGGCTACGACGACCGGGAGGAGCTGGCCCCCCACCTCCGGCCTCCCCGGGTTGCCCCGGGTCCTTCTGGCACCTAGTGTCACTTCCCTGGCGGGGATCGGGGGAGAGCCCGGGGGGAGGGTCCGATGGCCACGGTCGACGAGCTGCTCCAGCGGCTGCTGGTGTCCGAGGAAGGGCACCACGACCCCTATCCCCTGTACCGGGCGGTGCGGGAAGCCGACCCCGTCCACCGCAGCGACCTCGACGGGCTGTGGTACCTCTCCGGCTACTCCGACTGCCAGCGGGTGCTCGTCCATCCCGGCGCCGGCCGCCAGCCTGACGGGGTGCCGGCCCGGCGGGCGTTCTTCATCAGCGAGGTGGCCTCCCGCCGCTTCAACCAGCGGCAACGCCGGACCATGCTCACGGCCAATCCGCCCGAGCACACCCGCCTGCGGCGCCTGGCCAACCGGGCCTTCACCGCCCGGCGGGTGGAGAACGTCCGGGAACGCATCACCGACCTGGTGGACGGCTACCTCGACGCCATGCTGGAGGCGGGCGAGGTCGACGTCATGGACGTCTTCGCCTTCCACCTGCCCGTCACCGTCATCGGCGAGCTGGTGGGGGTGCCGGAGGAGGACCGGGAGTGGTTCCGGGGCGCCCTCGACGACTTCCTGGCCGCCGGGCGGGCCGACGCCGACTGGGAGGAGATCAACAAGGGCGAGCAGGCCGACATGGCCGTGGAGAACTTCAGATCAACGGCCGCTACATCTTCGAGCCTATCGAGGTGAGCGGGACGACGATCGGGGCGGGCGAATCCGTCATCACCCTGACCGGCGGGGCCAACCGGGACCCGGCCCGCTTCGCCGACCCCGAGCGCTTCGACGCCGGCCGGGAGGACAACCACCCGCTCAGCTTCGGGTGGGGCATCCACCACTGCCTGGGCGCGCCCCTGGCCCGCCTCGAGGGCCAGATCGCCTTCACCCGCATGGCCGAGCGCCTCGCCGCCGTGGAGCTCCTCGACGACGACCCGCCCCGCCAGGCGGGCTTCTTCCTGCGGGGGCTGTCCGACCTGCCCGTGCGGGTCAAGGCCCGCTGAGGGGAAGCCCGCCGATCAGAAGAAGAAGCCGGCGTTGCCGAAGTTGAACACGGCGCCGTCGGTGGCCACGATCCAGTAGCCCTTGCCGTCGGGTGTGACCGACACCCCGGTGACCGGGGTGGCCGGCGGCTTCCCGCCGGTGGAGCCGAAGAACTTGGCGTCGCCGAAGGTGAACATGCCGCCGTCGGAGGCGAAGAGCCAGTACCCCTTGCCCGTGGACGTGGGCAGGATGCCGATCACCGGCTTGTTCAGCTTCACGTTGCCGGTGGAGCCGAAGAACTTGGCGTCGCCGAAGGTGAACACGCCGCCGTCCGCGGCCACCAGCCAGTACCCCTGGCCCGAGGGGGTGGGGGCCATCCCCACCATCGGCTGGTTGAGCCTGACGTTCCCCGTGGAGCCGAAGAACCCGGCGGCCCCGAAGGTGAAGAGACCGCCGTCGGTGGCCACCATCCAGTAGCCGTCGCCCTGGGGTCGGGCGGTCATGCCCACCACCGGCTTGGCCAGCCGGACATGGGACACGTCGCCGTGGAAGGGGGCGCCGCCCTTGGCGAAGATCTGCCCGTTGGTGGTGGCCAGCCAGTAGCCGTTGCCGGTGGCGGTGGCGGCCATGCCCGTGACCGGTGTTCCCGCCCCCGGGGTGGCGTTGCCGAAGAAGCCGGCGTTGCCGGTCGGGAAGACGCGCCCGTCGGTGGCGGCCAGCCACCAGCCCTGCCCGTTGGGGGTCCCCACGATGGTGTCGATGGCGAAGGGTGCGGGCGGTGATCCGCTGGTCGTCTTGATGAAGTTGGCCTTGTAGGTGGCGGCGCTGTTGGGGCTCACGACGGCGTGGGCGGCCGGCTCGCCGTGCGACCAGGACTGGAAGGTGTAGGTGGCGCCCGAGAGGGTGGTGGTCAGCGGGGCCGCCGGGCGCAGGATGAACCCGACCCAGGAGGTCAGGGTCTTCGCCCCGCTGATGCTGGCGTCGTTGACCTGGAGGGGCAGCCCGGCCGACTGGTTGTTGGTGAAGGTGACGTTCACCTTCCTCGGGTTGAGGGCCCGGGTCACGGTGCGGCTCAGGCCGTCGGCGTCGGTGGCGGTCAGGCGGACCTCGAGGAAGCTGGTGTTGGCGGCGGAGAGGTCCTCGGGGCTGGGGTACCCGAGGGTGATGCCGGGCCCGGTGACGGGGGCCAGGAAGGGATGCGTGTGGGAGTCGTGGCGTCGGATCACCTCCCAGGTGAGCGTCGGGGCCGGTGCCGTGTCGTCGGTGGCGTGGCCGGTCACGGTCACGGTCTGGCCCACGGCGAACACGGAGGAGGCCGGCGGGCCGTCGATGAAGGCGGCCGGTGGGGTGCCCACCTCGATGAGCCGGGTGAAGGGCGCCGACTTCTGCCCGTCGCCGTCGGTCACCACCAGGGTGGCGGTGAAGGCGCCCTTGCCGTAGGCGTGGGTGGTCGACGGGTCGTTCTCGGTGACGGCCGGCGAGCCGTCGCCGAAGTTCCAGGTGTAGGCGGTGATCCCGTCGTTGTCGGGGTCGCTCGAGCCCGAGGCGTTGAAGGTCACCGTCGCCGGGGTGGGCGAGGACGCCGGCGTGGTGGTGAACGAGGCGATGGGGGGCACGGCCGTGGGGGCGGTGGAGATGATGCGCCGGACCTGGCCGCCGTCGTTGAAGCTGGTGTAGTAGAGCCCCCGGGTGGACCCGGCGGGCCCGAAGCCGATGCTGACGCCGGCCCCGCCGCCCAGGGTGGTGGCGAAGGGCACGGCGGTGAACCCGCTGCCCGAGGGCGTGAGGCGGAAGATCCGCCCGCAGGCGTAGTCCGAGAACAGGGAGGAGCCGGAGTAGGGCGCCGGCCACAGGCCGTCGGGCACCCAGGCGGAGCCGGTGACGGCCGTGCACGGCAGGTCGCCGTCGGCCACGTCGCCGTGCCGGTAGGAGAAGACGGGGTCGGTCAGGCCGGCCGGAGGCGGCGGGCAGTTGCTGCCCGAACCGAGGACGCAGGGGCCCTCCCGCAGGTTGAAGCCGTAGTCGGCCCCGGCCACGCCCTTGTCGATCTCCTCCCACTTGAAGGTCCCCACATCGTTGATGTGCATGGTGTGGGGAGCCTCGGGCTTGAAGGAGAACCGGAAGGGGTTGCGCAGTCCGGTGGCCCAGATCTCGCCGCAGGGACCCGTTCCCGAGGGCAGGCCGGCGGGGTCGCCGCACCGCCGGACGCCGCCGGCGCCGGCGTGGGGGTTCCCGCCCGTCCCGGTGGGGAACGACCCGTCGGTGGGCTTCACCCGCAGGATCTTGCCGTTGAGGATCGAGTTGCTGCGGGCGTTGTCGTTGTCGTTCTGGCAGGCCGTGGTGTCGTTGAGCCGGCAGCCGGCGTCACCCACGCTGACGTAGAGCAGGCCGTCGGTGGGACCGAAGTTCAGGTCGCCGGCATTGTGGTTGCCGAGGGAGGCGATGTTGTCGACGAGGACCTTCTCGCTCCCGGCCGCATTGCCGTCGGAGAGCGTGAAGCGGGACACCCGGTTGAAGGGGCCCTGGGTGGGACAGGTCCCGACCTTGACCGTGTAGTAGAGGTAGATGAAGTGGTTGGCGGCGAAGTTGGGGTCGACGGTCACCCCGACCAGGCCCCGCTCCTTGTTGGCGCACACGGCCAGGCTGACCGCCGGGTTGGCCAGGAGCGTGCCGTTCTGCACCACCCGGAGCTCGCCGGTCTGGCTGGTGACGAGCATGCGGCCGTCGGGGGTGAAGGCCACGTCGGTGGGCACGGGGACGGCGGCGACGAGCTGATCGGCGAAGCCGGCGGGGACGCTGGCCTCGGCCCGGGGCGGGGAGAGGGGCGAGAACGGCCCTCCGGGTGCCACGAGGACGACGGCCAGCAGCGCCCACCGGAAGCGCGCGGAAAGAGGTCGTAACCGCCGAGACATGTGAAAGCCCCCCGAGGCACCGCAAAATCGGCCCAGACGGACATGGAGTTCGGCCGGATCTCATTTGTTTCCTGCCTCCGGTGGCATTTGGGTA